>RFRA01000076.1 GCA_009924725.1 Actinomycetota bacterium | reverse complement strand
TCACCTGATGGCACGGCTGATGCTTGTCGCGCACTGGGTCTGGAAAGTGGCCGTATCGTTGTGGTGGAGCGAAAGAAGAAGTTGGGCTTAGGCAGTGCTTATAAAGCTGGTTTCAAATATGGCGAAGATCGTGGATATAAGTTTTTAATTGAGATGGATGCCGATGGCTCTCATCAAGTAAGCGACCTTCTTACGTTGATGAGCGCCATGGAAACAAGTGGTGCAGATTTGATTATTGGATCGCGCTGGATTTCTGGTGGTGCAGTTCAAAACTGGGCCAGGCGACGGGAATGGCTTTCTAGGTCTGCCAATGTTTATGCCCGGTTATTACTTGGCGGCAAAGTAAAAGATATGACTGCGGGCTTTCGAATTTATCGCACGGCTAAGTTGATGCAAATTGATTTAGCCTCAGTAAAAAGTGAGGGCTACTGCTTTCAAATCGAGATGACCAAGCGCATGGCCCAAATTGACGGCACTATCTTGGAGGTGCCAATTACATTTATTGAACGTAAATATGGCGTTAGTAAAATGTCGAAAAAGATCGTCTTTGAGGCTATTTATCGCGTAACCGCTTGGGGTTTAAGCGCGAAATTCCGAAGAAAGCGCCCTTCATAGCCACTTGCGATTGGCCGTGATAAGTTCAGCGCACTTGATCCAGGCGGCCCAGTCATTCGTGGTTTTGGCCGTCAATGAACAAGTGGCGTTGCGTTTAGCGAAATCCGGTTTGATTCCGGTGCTGTCCCGCAACTGTAAAGGTCGAAAGATCTAAGCCAGGTCGCCTGGCGTGACGCCGAAAGTGTTATCCAACCTCGGAGGAAGGTTGGGCCTTTACGCGGAACGTTTCGTTTAATTGCCCCCTTTCTCCCTCAAATATCTTGAGGGAGTATTTTTATGTTTAAAAAGTTTACTCGACCGACTGCTCTTTTGGTCACAGCGTTATTACTTGCTCCGCTTTCACCAGCTAGCGCAGCATCCACGTCAACAAAATATCCACTAATAATTTCATCTGGTGGCTACTCAACCACAATTCCTAAAAAACCAACTCGCATTATTTCGTTATCGCCAAGTGCTACCGAATCTCTATTTGAAATAGGTGCTGGCAAACAAGTACTAGCCGTTGATTCACTTTCGAATTTTCCCAAGTCAGCGCCAATTACCGAGCTAAGTGCGTTTGAGCCAAATGTTGAAGCGATTGCAGCGCTGAAACCAGATCTGGTGGTCTTATCTGTCGATGCTATGAAATCTATGGTGGTCAAAGAAGCACTTGAAAAGTTAAAGATCCCGGTCTTGATGGAGAAAGCACCAGAGAACTTAGCTCAGGCATATAAAGAGATTGAAGTACTTGGCGCAGTAACTGATCGATCAGCTGAAGCCAAAAAAGTCACCTTCAAGATGGCTGCGCTAATCAAATCAATTGTTAACCGAACCAAAAAAACCGTCAAGATAACGTTCTTCCATGAGCTAGATAACACGCTTTATTCAGTCACTTCCGACACTTTTATCGGCAAGGTCTACAAGGACTTTGGCCTAGTTAATATTGCAGATAAAGCAGCCGGCGCTGATTCTTATGGCTATCCGCAATTATCAGCTGAATATCTATTGAAAACTGACCCAGATGTAATCTTCTTAGCCGATGCGGAATATGGCGAAAGCGCGGCTACCGTAAAAGCGCGTGCTGGTTGGTCTGGCATTACTGCAGTCACTAAGAAGAACGTTTTCGCACTACCAAACGACATTCCGTCTAGATGGGGACCACGTCTGGTTGATTTCTATCGCTACGTTGCCGCTTGTCTAACCAAGGTGAAGAAATAATTAAGTGAAGAAGAATCAGATCGACCGTGTGTGGCGTTGGCAGATTACTGCCAGCGCTGCCGCGGCGTTACTGATTGCTTGTTTACTTGGTGTGGGTTTTGGTCCAGTTAATTTAAATTTCGGATCAATCATTAGAACTTTATTGGGGCTACCTAACGGCCTTGAAAATGAAGACCGCACCTTGTTACTTGAGTTGCGATTGCCGCGAGTTGTACTAGGTGCTCTAGTTGGGGCAGCCCTTGCAACAAGTGGTGCGGTTTATCAAAGTGTTTTTAGAAATCCACTAGCTGATCCATATTTACTCGGCGTCGCATCAGGCGCCGGCCTCGGTGCCACGATTGCAATTACCAACGGCGGCGGCGACCTACATGCCCTGCTACCAATCTTTGCATTCCTAGGGGGAGTGCTTGCAGTAGGCGCTACCTTCTTAGTGGCAGGCAGGCTGTTTGCCGATCCCAGCACTTTGTTATTAGCGGGTATTGCAGTTGGCTCTTTTGCAACAGCCTTTCAAACTTATTTGCAACAACGCAATAGTGCCGCCTTGCGTCCGGTGTATTCCTGGATTCTGGGCGAGCTAACAGTTGCCAATTGGGATGTAGTTAAGTGGGCTGGCTTCTACATCTTCATCGCGCTATTCGTATTAATTCGAATTTCCAAAGTACTTGATGCGCTGATGCTAAGCGATGAAGAGGCCTATTCCTTAGGGGTTTCACCTCAGAAAATCCGCCTGATTGCCGTTGCTGCAGCTACTTTAGCTACCGCCACAGCTGTATCTGCCAGTGGTTTGATCGGCTTCGTCGGAATCGTGGTTCCGCACTTAGTTAGAGGGCTAACCAAGCGAGCTACAAACCGCTCGCTACTTTCGATCGCATTTGTGGGTGCTGCGTTTCTAGTTATTGCCGATCTAGGCGCTCGCACGTTGCTATCACCAGCAGAACTACCAATCGGAGTCATAACCGCATTCGTTGGTGCACCATTCTTCTTATTCGTTCTACGAGCACGCAATCGAGGTAGCCAGTGATTAATATCGAAAATCTCATCGTACGATTTGATAACACTGAAGTTCTGCAAACCATTAATTTAGATATTCCAGAAGGAACCTGGAGTTGCTTAGTTGGGCCTAATGGCGCTGGCAAGACAACGCTGCTGCGCACAATGCTGGGTATGCAACCTTATTCAGGTTCAATTAAATATAACGGCTGCGAAATTGCCAAGAACAAATCACTCAACATCGCGTTCGTTCCGCAACGACCATCAATTCCAGCAGCCATGAGTGTTGCAGAATATGTGATGCTAGGTCGGGCAAAACTTGATGGCTGGGGCAAAGAGAGCGCGCATAGCCGAAACATTGTTCATGAGATGTTAGAAGCAACTCAGCTATTAGGAATGCAAAGCCAATTAGTAAACACTCTTTCGGGCGGTGAAATGCAGCGAGTATTAATCGCACGCGCTCTAGTGCAAGAACCTGAAGTTATGTTGCTTGATGAACCAACGAGTGCGCTCGACTTACATCATCAAATTGCGGTGTTAAATAAAGTCGAAGAAATTAAAGCCACCGGTGTCACCATCATTTCGACCATGCATGACATCACCCTCGGCGCCATGTATGCAGAGCGAATCATCATCATGCAGAGTGGCCGAGTGCTTCTAGATGGTGAATCACAGTCTGTAATCCACTCACCCGAGCTGCGCAGCGCCTTTGATGACCGCATCAGCGTGCATAAGCTTGAGAATGGTCGCCCAGTAATCATCGCCGCTAAGCGCGCGACAGGGTTAGATCAAGGGGTTATTTAGTACCTAACCTCGCTAATTTAGGGGTTAGAGATAGTAATTCTCGCCCATCTAAGTAACCCTATCCCTATGAGCGAGTTTGATTCAGATATCACCCTTTCGCGAATTCGCCCGCCTGAATTACCTGCCAATTACCTTTCCAGACGTCATTTATTTGAGTTAATTGATGATCGCGCCCCGGGCTACACGATGGTGGTGGCTCCGGCTGGATATGGAAAGACGTCGCTGATTGCCGAGTGGGCCAAACAAAGTAAGAAAAAAGTAGTTTGGTACACGATGTCAGAATCTGACAGTTCAGTCGGGTTAGCTACATATTTGATCAGTGCCATTCGGCAAGTCTTTCCTAATTTCGAGCCCAACTTAGAAGCAAAAACTGTAACTGAAATTTTTCAGGCTATTGCTAATCTAAAAGAAGACATTGTTTTGGTGCTCGATAATGTTGTAGATGTCTTCACGTATCAATTAAATGCTACCCAGTCTTATATGGATGCGATTCCAGACAATATTCATATTTTTGCGCTACGCCGGATCATGCCTACGGTCTCGCTTAAGCGTTTTTCAAGTATCGGTCGCTTGTCCGTTGTCACCGCCGGTGATTTAGTTTTTTCAAAAGATGAAATTAAGTCACTGCTTCAGGTTTCTGGCATCGACGCCGATGAAAAGAAATTAGATCAAATTGTCAAGCAAACACATGGCTGGCCATCTGCAGTTGGCATTATCGCAAGTGGCGAAGATAATAAATTCGATCTGGAAGTTGACGACAATCTCGTTAAGAATTTAGTTTCAAGCAAATTTCACAAACTTGATAAAGAAACTCGAGAGATCTTAACTGCGATGTCTAGTTTTGAAGTTTTCGATATTGATTTGGCTTCATCAATTTTGCAGAAACCCGTTAGTGAAAGTAACCTAATTAGATTAGCTGCCGAAGGTGTTTTTCTAATTATGGCTGCTGGGCAAAAAAGTGTCTACATTTTTAGCAACTCGGCTCGCGAAGTAATTAATGAGATTGCCCGCGCCGACAGTAAGAACTTTCAAAAGAATCAGATAATTGCCGCTGAACTTTTCCAACAAAAAGGTCAACTTAACTTGGCCATTGAGCACGCAGTAAAATCTGGCGATTCCGACTACTTGCGGCAAATGTTCAAACCCACGCTTCGCAAATTGATTACCCGAGGCGAAGGCCGAAATATTCTCTATTGGAGCGATTTTTTACCACTAGATAGCACCCGGAATAAAATATTTGCCGAGCTTTCAAAAATTATGGGCCATCTGACTAGTTTTGAATTTGACCGCACTATCCAGCTGGTTCAGGAGATGCGTTTTACGTATAAAGAGACCCCGCTAGCTCCATTTATCGAAAGAATCAATGCTGCTGCTTTAGCTCACGTTGCCTTTTGTCGTGGTCGCTTAACTGAATTTGACTCTCAGATAGAAAAAATTTTTCGCGAGCCAATTTCAGAACCTGCTATCGAGGAATCAGACCGATTAGGTATTTTGCGAGTAATTGCAGTCAGGTCATTCATTTTTGAAGATTCTGCAGTGTTGCAATCAATTGAAGCTGAAGTACACGAAATAATAAATGAGAGCAATTCACCTGATGACTTGTTTATCTGGCAAAGCATTAAAGCGATGAAATTATTCCTAGATGGTGAATACTTCCAGGCTTTTGATGCCGCATCGCTATCTGAAGAAATTGGGCAGCGCAATGAGTACGCCGGATTCTTTGGCTATACCGAAGCGATGTACATCAAGGCGCGCTGTTATCTAGAATTCTGTGAGCACGATAAGGCAATCCAAGAACTAGAAAAGCTGGCAAAACTCGCACGAGAATGGCAGCAATGGCCATGGTTATTTATGGCCGAGAGTTACTTGGCACGAATAATGATGGTAAACGGCAAAGTTGAAGAAGCTTTTTCAGTTGTGCGCGATCACCGTAAGCTAGTGTCTGAGTTTAAAGG
>RFRA01000075.1 GCA_009924725.1 Actinomycetota bacterium | reverse complement strand
ATAACTTCGGCGGTTGTGGCATCGGTTCCAAGGTTTAAATACTCAACGATTGCAACGAGAGCAGCTGCGCCACCACCCACACCATTAAATAGTGCAACAAGTTGTGGCATCTGTGTCATTTGAACTTTCTTCGCAGCCGGAACACCGACCAAAGTTCCTATTGCCATCGCGCCCAGGATCCAACCTAAGTTGTTAATTGGAAGCGAAGTCGCGTTACCAGCTTTATCAGGCATTGCGTAGAAGAAAATAACTACGGTTGCAATCGTGGCACCGAGGGCACCGATCAAGTTACCGCGGCGAGCACTCTTTGGTGAAGATAAACCTTTAAGTGCCAGAATAAAACAGATACCGGCGCTAAGTCCGATTAAGTCATATACGAAGGAGCTCATTTACTTGGCCTCCTTCTTCTTGCCCTTAAACATTTCGAGCATTCGGTCAGTAACGACGAAACCACCGATCATGTTTATTGTTGCCAAAACAATTGCCGCAACTGAAAGTCCTAGTTCAAGATTAGTTTCACTATGTGAAGCCACGATGATTGCTCCAACCAGAATCACGCCGTGAATCGCGTTAGCACCTGACATCAGCGGAGTGTGTAGCGTTGATGAAACTTTAGATACGACTTCAAAACCAACGAATACCGCTAGTACAAAAATCGAGATGATTGCAATCGGTTCCATTTACTTAGCCCCTCCACCACGTCGAGATCCAGCATGAGTGACGGCTGAGCCATCGATGATTTCATCTTCAAAGTTAATGTTCAACGCAGCTTGCGAACCTTCAGCTGGTGGCACCGTTAACAGTGTTAGCAGGTTAACCACGTTGCGCGAATAGAGGCTAGAAGCGTGGAAAGGCAGCTGACTTGGCACATCTTTGCCACCCCAAATTTGCACGCCATTTGCCGTGGTCACGATTTCGCCAGGCTTAGAGCCTTCAACATTGCCGCCGGTTTCAGCAGCTAAGTCAACGATTACGGTGCCTGGTGCCATTGAGTTAACCATTTCGGCAGTTACTAATCGCGGTGCGGTGCGGCCAGGAACTGCCGCAGTTGTAATTAGTACATGTGATTTAGCAATGTAAGGCGTCAATAATTCGCGTTGCTTTGCTGCGCGATCTTCGGTCATTTCGCGCGCATAACCGCCAGCACCTGCGAGTGATTCCAATTCAAGTTCAATGAAAGTTGCACCCATTGATTTAACTTCATCAGCTGAAGATGGGCGAACGTCGTACGCCGAAACAACTGCGCCAAGTCGACGAGTTGTAGCAATTGCTTGCAATCCAGCAACACCCGCGCCAAGAACAAGAACCTGAGCCGGGGTAACTGTGCCTGCTGCAGTCATTAATAGTGGGAAGAAACGTGGTGAAAGTTCAGCACCAACAATTGCGGCGCGGTAGCCAGCACAAAGTGCTTGCGAAGTTAGCGCGTCCATTGATTGTGCGCGCGAAATACGTGGCACTAGCTCAAGCGAGAAAGCAGTAACGCCCGCACTTGCTGCTGCATCAATTGAATCTGCCGCAGTCACAACTGAAAGGAAAGAAATAGTTACGGTGCCTTTTTTCAAAGTTGCCATCTGAGCGGGAGTAAGAGGCTGCACTGACAAAACAACATCGGCGCTCTTTAAAACATCACCGCTTTCAACCTTGGCACCAGCTGCTACATATTCAGCATCACTTGCTTGTGAATGTAGTCCGGCACCTGATTCGATAACTACATCGAGACCGAGGCGAGTCAATTTACTAATGACATCGGGTACTAGCGCAACTCGCTTTTCACCCTCACGAATTTCCTTAGGAACGGCAATTAACATAGGTGAAAACTACCGCTTACCTATGAGTATGTCCCAAGAAAGTTGAGCTCTGTCCCCCAAGGTCATATGAATTTGCCCTCAATTTGCCCTTTGTTAAGCCTCAAATATGGCCCTTTTGGTTTTATCGGCAAGGGCGGGAATCTCTTGGCTACCAACTTAAAACTTGCGAATGAGCGATTTAGCGCCCTTGTAGTTCCCCGCGAGTTAAGTGATACAGCAGCGCCTGAATTGTGGTGCGGCGATGATAAGCCTCACGCCAGATCACAGACTTTGGACCATCAATAACTGAGGTAGCAACTTCTTCTTCGCGATGTGCCGGCAAGCAATGCATAAAGATGGAATCTGTTGTGGTCAGATCCATTAGTTGCTGCGAAACGGCAAATGGTGAAAGCGCTTTAGTTTTTTCAATTCGCTCTGCCTCTGGGTCACCCATCGACATCCAGACATCGGTATACAAAACGCTAGCATCTTTAGCTGCGGCTTCAGGGTCATTAGTAACTTCAATCGTTGCACCCGTTGTTGCTGCGATTGCTTTGGCTTGTGCAACAACTTTTGCATCAGGTGCCCAAGCACCAGTTGGAGTTGCAGCTACAACATGTGCGCCCATGATTGCACCCATCGTCAACCAAGCATGCGCCATATTATTTCCATCGCCAAGATAAACAAATTTGCGGCCAGAAATATCTGCACCGAAGTTCTCGCGAATTGTTACCCAGTCGGCAAGTAATTGGGTCGGATGATCATCATCGGTTAAACCATTAATTACCGGAACTGATGAATTGGCACCAAGTTCATCAACATCAGATTGGGCAAAGGTGCGAATAATCAAAGCATCGCAATAGCCACTAATAATTCGCGCGGTATCTGCAATTGTTTCGCCGCGACCCAATTGCAATTCATCGCCACGAATGAAAATCGGAGTTCCACCAAGATGTGCAACTGCTGTTTCTGAAGCCAATCGAGTTCTAGTCGAAGGCTTGGTCATGTAAATAGCAACGCTCTTATTTGTGAGTGCGGTATTTGAAAGCAATGGATTTGCCGCAAAATCTGCAGCGGTATTAAGCAGCAGCTCAACATCGGCTCGGCTTAAATCAGCAGTGCGCAGCAGGTCTTTCATTAGAAGATTCTACCCCGCATGCATCTACCCGCGGATTGCCCTTAAAGCCTTCAACCAGTGGAGTTAATGGCAGCTAATTACAGTTGAATTATCGAGCAGGGTAAGATTTGGCTATGAAGCAGCGAATGGGATTCTTCTCGCGCCCCGGCAAAGATGCGCAAACTGATACCGATTTACTTACTCGCCCAGAGTTGCAAGAAGATGATGGTGGCCACGATCGTTTCGCTCATTACGTCAGGAAAGAGAAGATTGTTGAATCAGCAGTCACTGGCAAAGCAGTTAAAGCACTTTGTGGGAAGAAATGGATACCTTCACGCGATCCTGAAAAATATCCAATCTGCCCAACTTGTAAAGAGATTCATGCTGGGTTGCGGCCAGCGCCAGAAGATAAATAGCGCTGCCCCACCTAATTTTAGTTGCTAAACAAAACGATTTATTTATGAACTGCTAGTGCACGGAAACTAAATGCACCCAGCGCGCCGCCGATTAGTGGGGCGATTGTGTAGATAGTCCAGTTGTCCCAATAGCCGCCCGCTAGAGCTGGGCCAAACCAACGTGCTGGATTAATTCCAGTTCCTTCAATTGGTCCCGTAATTAGAATTAGTACAAAAATTGTTACAGCAATCGCGATTGGCGCCGAAGCCGTATTCTTATTTGCTTTATCTTGCGTCATTAAAAGAATTACTAATACCAAAATACCAGTCATTACTAACTCAAGAACAAAACCAGTTAAGTAGGTAGTTTGTGGTGACATAGCTGGAATCCCGTTTTTAACTTCGGCAGCTACTTTCTGGGTATAAATTGCTTTAAGAGTTAATGCACCAAATGCAGCGCCAACTAATTGCCAGCCCACATAGGCAACGAAGGTCTTTAAAGAAATCTTCTTGAGTAGTAAAAACCCCAGAGATACTGCCGGATTTAAATGCACATCTGAGAAATGTCCGAGCGCCAGAATCATGACCAGGACAGCTAATGCAGGTGAAGCTGCGATTCCGATGAAAGGCACATCTTGCGAGATAATTACACCAGTTGCGGCGATAACTAAAAGATAAGTCCCAAAGAATTCGACCGCTAATTTCTTCAGCATCAGAGTTTCTCGCTCTCATTTCGACGGGTATTAGCGAAGTTTCGTTAAGATCTGAACTCTATCGAAAAACTCGCGCATTAAACCCTAACTGAAAACAAGACTTATGATGAAGTACCAGCGCAATCTAATGGCGTTCACTCGCCGAGTGTTTCGGGCTGTCCCGATTCCCCGAATAACACCAAGAGCGATAGCTCTAGCTGTGACGATTGCAGTGACTTCTAATCTAACGACTGGTGCAATTATGGTACCTAGCGCAAATGCAGAGCCTGCACCACGCAAGATATTAACGGGCTGGATCCCTTATTACGGCATGAGCACATCGCTGCCGACTGCGGTAGCAAATGCCGATCTGATCAATGAAGTTATGCCGTTTTGGTACACCCTGAAATTGAATAGCAAAAACAAAACTCCATATATTTTAGATCTCTACACGCCGGGAAATCCCAGTGTTGCAATAGAGGTGCCGCTGGCAACAATGCGTAGCGCTGGATTTAAAATCATTCCGACAATTACCGATGGCACCGACAAATTAGTACTCTCTAAGTTACTTGCTAAAAGCACTGATAGAGCAAATGTAATAAAGCCAATCCTAGATTTAGTTTTGAGTAAGAACTTCGATGGAATTGACTTGGATTTCGAAGGTTTTGCTTTTGTAGATGGCACCGCTTCTTGGCCGACAACCAAGCCGAATTGGGTGCTATTTGTTAAAGAATTAAGTGCAGCGCTACATGCACAAGGCAAAATACTTTCAATTACAACTCCAGTGCATTTTGCGTTAACTGAGAAACAGAAGGGTTACACCGTTTATGCGTGGGCAGAAATTGCGCAATATATTGATCGACTGCGCATCATGACTTACGACTACTCAACTGCAAAGCCAGGTCCAATTGGCCCAATTGCTTGGGTTGAGCGAAGCGTTAAGTATGCGATTTCAGTGATGCCGGCAACCAAGGTATATATCGGCTTAGCTGGCTATGGTCGAGATTGGGTTACTAAAGTCGATGGCATCTGTCCGGCTAACGTTTCGAAAGTAGTATCAACAACGGCTAACGCCGCAACTTTTGTTATGCGCAATGCGGCAACGTTGGCAGCTACTTATGGCGTTAGTGCTACCTATAACGAGCTATATCAAGAAGCAACATTTACTTATCAAAAAACTTACAATGGAAATAGCGCTGATGGCCAGGCAACTTCATGTACCGCAACGCGCACTGCTTGGTATCAAAACCCGGCTAGCTATTTAGTGCGTGCGCAGTTAGTAGCAAAGTATCGGTTAGGAGGTGTGGCCGAATGGACCATGGGCATGGAAGAGCAAAGTGCCACAGATGGAATTCGTAGTACTGCTTTGACGATTGCACCAGATGAAGTTTTGCTTTCACTGGAAACTGATCAAGCGGCCGTTAAGTATGGCTCAGTTATAAATCTGACGGGTCAGGCAATTCTGAAAGATAAGACAATTCTTTCTGGCTTGCCGGTGGACTTAGAGTTTAAAGGTTTTGATGAAACTGCCTGGCGCTCAGTTGGAAAATCAGTAACTTCTGAAAGTGGCGCAATTGCCACCTCGATTTATTTGGCTAAATCTGGAAAATTACGCATTACCAGTGCAGGAAGTTGGGAACGTGG
>RFRA01000074.1 GCA_009924725.1 Actinomycetota bacterium | reverse complement strand
CTGAGACAAATCATTATCGCTGGATGCCAGAAGTAACTTTTGACAGTAAACGTAAATGGAGAAAGTATTTAAAGACGGAGAATGCAGATCTGGATGTACGGAAAAATTCTGGTCTGACTCAACAAAAGGAAGAACTTTCCGGATACATTATCAATCCAAAAAAGCAAACTTTGACTAAATTTCTAATCTTGAAACTGATCCGTTTGCTTGGAAAGAAAAAGTATCTACCCGGTTATGAATCTGGATACGCAGAATATGAAGAGTACAAAGCTGAGCTTGAAGCTAAAAGTTAGATCTGCACACCAATATATTTGGTTTGCAGGAACTCGTGAATTCCATCGAAGCCACCTTCGCGACCTAAACCAGATTGCTTAACGCCACCGAATGGGGCAGCTGGGTCAGAAATTACGCCCTTATTTATCGCAACCATTCCGGATTCCATTGCCTCGGCAGTGCGAAGCGCACGAGCTAAGTCACTTGAGAACACATAACTAATTAGTCCGAATTCGGTGTCGTTTGCCAGCGCAATTCCCTCGGCGTCGGTATCGAAAATAACGACTGGGGCTACGGGGCCGAAGATCTCGTGGTCCAAAATTGGGTTGTCTTTAGCTACTGAAAGCACGGTTGCTGGGTAGAAAGCGCCTGGGCCATCGGGGGTTTTGCCGCCAGTTTCGACCTTGGCACCAGCTGCGATTGCTTGATCAACTAATTCTGCGATCTTGTTGCGCTCTTTGACTGAAACGCTGGCACCTAACGTTGTTGTGGCATCAGTACCACGACCAACAACAAAAGCTGACATTGATTTAGTTAACTCGGCAATAAATTTTTCAGCGATTGGTCGTTGTACATAAATACGGTTCGCCGAAGTACAGGCAGCTCCACCATTGCGCATCTTGGCTAGTAACAATTGTGGGATTGTCACTGCAAGGTCGGCATCATCGTGCACGATAACTTGTGCATTGCCGCCGAGTTCCATTGAACAGCGAATTACTTTATCCGCAGCTTCTTTTAGTAGAACGCGGCCAACTTCGGTTGAACCGGTAAAAGATAAATTCTTAACGCGTGGGTCGTGCAACATTTTTGAAATTGCTGGCCCGGTTTTTTCTGGAATAACTAAATTCAAAACACCTTTAGGCAATCCAGCGCGTTCTAAAATATCAACTATGTGCATTGCAGTTAGTGGAGTTTCAGTTGCTGGTTTCAGAATCATGGTGCAACCAGCAGCGACTGCTGGACCAATTTTGCGAGTTGCCATACCGGCCGGGAAATTCCAAGGCGTAATTAAAATTGATAAACCAATTGGTTGGTGAGTAACTAAAATTCGCTTGTCGCCACTTGGTGACATTCGGAAATCACCTGGCGTGCGTACAGTTTCTTCAGCAAACCAACGGAAAAATTCGGCAGCATAAGTTGCTTCACCGCGAGCATCGGGCATTGCTTTTCCATTTTCGCGCGAAATCAAAGTTGCAATCTCTTCAATTTCTGCAGTCATGATTTCAAAAGCTTTGCGCAAAATTTCTGAACGGAAACGTGGCGCGGTTGCCGCCCACTCAACAGCTACGGCATCGGCTGCTGCAATTGCTGCCTCACATTGCGCATCATCAGCACTCGAAACTTGGGCGATTACTGAACCGTCGCTGGGATCAGTTACGGCAACCGTGCTTGCACCCGGCACCCATTGGCCATTTATGTAGAGTTGTGTGCGCATAAGGAGAGCATAACAATCTAAGATAGAGCCTCTAACAAGGAGTAAAAGTGCCTAAGTCTTGGACTGATGGAGCCCCAGCCCCGGTTGCGCTTCAGGATCATGCGCATCTGCGCGACCCGTTGACCTACAAGATCAAGAAGTGGTTTTTAGGTGGTGCGCTAAACCGTCACTCACTCGACCATCAGCGGCTGAAGAAGCGTTACGCACTCGGCATTTTATCTTCGGACTGTATTTCATCTTCTGCTTACGGATCTGAGCAAATCTTGATTGCGCTGTTGCCAGCATTTGGTTTAGCTGCATTCACAATTTTGATGCCAATGACTGGCGTTGTGTTAGCTATTTTAGTTTTAATCACGCTTTCTTATCGAAATGTAATTCAGGTTTACACCAAAACTGGCGGCGCTTACGTCGTCTCGCGGGACAACTTTGGCCCAGTAGTTGCTCAAATTGCAGCTGTTGCACTGATGCTTGATTACATCGTTACTTTGGCAATTCAAAGTGCTGCTGGTGTTGCGGCAATTATTTCGACTTTCCCGGAATTAGAGCCATGGAAGATGCATATGATTTTTGCAATCATTGCGTTCCTAACTTTTGGAAATCTTCGTGGTGTTAAAGAAGCTGGTAAAGCTTTCGCACTACCTACTTATTTATTCCTAGGCGCGATGTTAATTGTGTTTTCTTGTGGTCTCTACCGCTACTTCACTGGCACTTTGCCATTACTGGAAACTGATTTACCTGGCGCAGTTGAAGTTGGACAGCCAAGTGGCTTGCTAACTGGTGCTGCGATTTTCATTCTGCTTCGCGCATTTGCTAACGGTGGTTCTTCCCTTACTGGCCTTGAAGCGATCTCTGACGGCGTTGCACTATTTAAAGCACCTGAAGCCGATAACGCGAAGCGCACTTTGGTAATTATGAGCTCACTGCTCGGAACTTTAGTTTTAGGTGTTTCTTGGTTTGCGCATCAGATTCATGCAATGCCTTATGAATCTGGAACCCCAACTGTGATTTCGCAGATTGCAAAAGCGGCGGTCGGAACCGGAACTTTTGGCCAAGGCATGTTTATTTTGGTTCAGCTGGCAACGATGTTAATTCTCTTTGCTGGCGCGAATACGACTTACAGCGCATTTCCGCTGCTCTGTAACTTCGTGGCTTCCGATGGCTATTTACCTCGCCAATTAAGTAAGCGTGGGCACCGTTTAGCGTTTTCTAACGGAATTCTGCTGCTTGCCGGTGGCGGATTACTGCTCGCCTTTATGACGGCGGGTTCGGTTGAGCATTTAGTGGCGTTCTACGCCCTTGGCGTATTCACCGGGTTCACGCTGGCTGGTTTCGGTATGGCTAAGCATGCTCGCACGAATAAGGGCGATGGTTGGAAAGTTAAATTCGTAATTAACGGCCTAGCTGGTTCGGTTTCATTTGTAATCGTGATTATTTTCTCGGTCGTTAAATTTACCGAAGGTGCTTGGATAGTTTTGGTTGTGGCGCCAATTGCGGTTTTATCTTTCTTGCGATTACGTCGCCAGTATACCGCTGAACAAAAAGCACTAACTGTTAAGAGTGAACAACAGCGAGCAACTTCAATTACTCGCCATGACGTAACAGTGCTAGTTGATTCAGTGGATCTAGCAACAATTAGTGTGGTGCGATATGCGCGAACTTTGAATGCTCGAAAGCTTTCTGCAGTCCACTTTGTAATCGATGATCGTCGCGCTGCAGCTATTCAAGAAGCTTGGGCCGCTTCCGATGCCGTAGATGATGTTGAACTTGAGTTAATCGACTGCCCTGATCGTCGCCTGCCAAATGCCGCGCTCGATTATGCAATTCGTATGACTGAGCAAGCAGATGTTGAATTAACACTGCTACTGCCACGTCGTTCATACTCTGGCGTTCTTGGCCGATTACTGCATGATCAAACTGCTGAAGATATTGCTGCGCCTATCTCGCAATTATCAAGAGTAGTTGCGACGATTATGCCATCCGTACCGCACCTAGTGGAGCAGCTCCAGTAATTAATGTGGAAATTTGGGATGAAACTGGTGGTGTAACACTGCAATTCCTGGGCCGTCGCGAGATTCGTGGCCTTGATATTGGTACCGAATTACGTGCCGAAGGAATGGTTGCCGATAACGACGGCAAAATGACTATCTTGAATCCTTCTTACGAACTTCTTAAGTAACACCTTTTACTTAATTAATTGGCGGTGGCGGTGGGATTTGAACCCACGGTTGAGTTTCCCCAACACACGCTTTCGAGGCGTGCTCTTTTGGCCGCTCAGACACGCCACCGTGGCTGACGATACCTCAAAAAATTACTGGCGGAAAAAGTTAGTTAGTAGTTGAGCGCATTCTGCTTCGAGCACGCCACCAACTACTTCCATCTTATGAATTGCGCGCGGGTCTCGTAAGACATCCCAGACTGACCCAACTGCACCAGCTTTTTCATCCCAGGCACCAAATATCAAAGTGTTAATTCGCGATTGCGCAATCGCACCTGCGCACATTGCACAAGGTTCAAGCGTGACAACTAATTTGCAATCGTCTAAGCGCCAAGTGCCTAACTTTTGCGCTGCCCGACGAATCGCCACGACCTCGGCGTGAGCAGTTGGGTCTTGATGCGCTTCACGTTCGTTGTATCCAGTTGAAATCAAATTATTCTCAGAATCAACGATTAGCGCACCAACTGGCACATCGTTTGTTTTTAGAGCACTTTCAGCAATAGCAATCGCTGAACGCATTAGTTCTTGATGAATCAAAGTTCTAGTAGCTCCGCAAACTCGTTGCCGAAACCTAATCGTTTAGCAATTGCTTCTAATTGTTCATCAGGAAATAACTCGCCATCATCACAGAGTGCGAGCAGTTCCATGTGTGGCATTCCAAGATCAGCAAAAATATCTTTGTTGCCGACGGGCAGCGGTTCATCATCATCCGTTGGTTGATCAAGATCGGCAATCTCAAGAAATTCTTCGGCGACTTCGTAATCTAGCGCGCAGGAAATATCACTCATAAACATATAAATATGGGTTCCGAGCACTCTAATTAAAATAAAAAACTCTTCATCGATTGCAATTAGGGCAACTGCGCCGCCATTTGTTTGTTGTGATTTAAGGCGATCAATAATTGCGGGTAAATCTTGCGCATCCGGCAGATTGGCTAGCTTCCATCGGCCATCTTCGTGCCAAGCTTCAACGGCGATATCGACTTCATTAATGAGTTCAGTCACTTTTCCACCCCTGACCGCATCGCCCCGAAGGAACTTCCGAAGAGTTCCAATGCGGACATAGTGGCACTTATTTATGCGGAAAGAAACCCCTGTAAGGTTTGCGCTATGAAAGTTCACGTAGCAAATCACCCACTGATTTCGCATAAATTAACGGTTCTGCGCGATCAGGAAACTGATTCACCAACTTTCCGACACTTGGTCGAAGAACTTGTGACACTGCTGGCCTACGAAGCCACCCGAGATGTTCGCACGCAAGAAGTTGAAATTACAACACCGGTTACAAAAACCACCGGCATAAAAATGGCATCACCGGCTCCGGTTGTGGTTCCAATTCTTCGAGCCGGCCTCGGAATGCTAGAAGGCATGGTCAAGTTGCTACCAACTGCGCAAGTTGGATTCCTCGGAATGGTGCGCGACGAAAAAACTTTACAAGCCAGCACCTACGCTAATCGTTTACCTGAAGATTTAACTGGTCGTCAAGTATTCGTACTTGATCCGATGCTGGCAACTGGCGGAACTTTAGTGGCCGCCTTTAACTTCCTAATTGAGCGCGGCGCATCTGACATTACTGCCGTTTGTATCTTGGCTGCCCCTGAAGGAATAAAAGTTGTTGAAGATGCTTTCAAAGATGCCCAGATTGAAATTACAGTTGTAACTGGCGCACTTGATGAAAAACTTAACGAACACGGTTATATCGTTCCTGGTCTGGGCGA
>RFRA01000073.1 GCA_009924725.1 Actinomycetota bacterium | reverse complement strand
CCAACTGTGGAATATGCGCGGTGACGTGTAACTGCAACTAAGTCACCCAAGATAGCAGATGCAGTTGGAGCACCACCTGCGCCGCGACCATAGAACATCAGCTGACCAGCAGCTTCGGATTCCACGTATACCGCGTTGAATGCATCACGCACACTTGCCAGTGGGTGAGTTAACGGCAACATAACTGGGTGAACTCGAACCGAAATTTCATCTTTCACAGTTAGTTCAGCGATTGCTAATAATTTAATCACTGAATTCATAACTTTGGCAGCGGCAATATCATCAGGGCTGATATTTGAAATACCTTCGCTATAAACTTCATCAATTGTCACAGTGCTATGAAAAGCCAAGCTTGCCAATAGCGCAGCTTTAGCAGCTGCATCGTGACCTTCAATGTCAGCAGTTGGATCTGCTTCGGCATAGCCAAGTTTTTGTGCTTCAGCTAAAACATCGGCAAAGTTGCGACCTTCTTCGTGCATCTTGGTCAAAATAAAGTTAGTGGTGCCGTTAACGATTCCCATTACGCGAGTGATTTGATCGCCAGCCAGTGATTCCCGCATTGAACGGATAATTGGAATCGCACCCGCTACCGCTGCTTCATAATAAAGATCTACGCCAGCTGCATCAGCTGCATTAAAAAGTTCGTGGCCATGAGTTGCAAGCAGTGCTTTGTTGGCAGTGATCACCGATTTCTTATTTGCAATTGCCGCCAAAATTAATTCGCGGGCTGGTTCGATGCCACCTAGAACTTCAATCACAATATTAACTTCCGGATCGTTAACAACTGAGAACAAATCAGTAGTTAGTAGCGCTGCCGGAATTCCTTCGCGAGCCCCGGCTGTACGCACGCCGATTTTCTTCAAGACCAGCTCAGCTCCTGAGCGCTTGGAAAGTTCTTCCTGGTCAGATTGGAGCAGGCGAGCAACTTGGCTGCCGACAACGCCGCAGCCGAGCATGCCAATTGAGATGGTTTTAAGTTCGCTGCTCATTGGCCAATTCTTTCACAGATGGGGTGATGCGCGTTAAATATCGAGGTTTAGTAGATCGGCTTCAGTCTCACGGCGCACAATTACGCGGGCATTGCCATCTTTTACCGAAATTACTGGTGGTTTTGGCACATGGTTGTAATTACTAGCCATTGAACGGCCATATGCACCAGTTGCTGGAACTGCAATTAAATCAGTTGGGGCGATATCTGCTGGCAAATCAATTTCGCTAATAACAATGTCGCCAGTCTCGCAATGTTTTCCGACTAACCGAGAATTTGTAACTGCAGCCGTTGATGTGCGATTAGCAAGGATTGCAAAATATTCGGCGTCATAAAGAGCTGGGCGTGCGTTATCACTCATGCCGCCATCAATTGAAATGTATTTACGAATCTCGCCAGTTTCTAGAGTCACATCTTTTGTGGTGCCAACTTCATAAAGCGTAAACATAGTTGGTCCCACAATTGCCCGACCTGGTTCAATCGAAATTTTAGGCACTGCTAAATTTGCAGCAGCACATGTCGCCTTAACTGTCTTGGCTAAAGCTGGAATCACATCTGCCGCTGTTACGGTTACTTCGCCAGGCAAATAAGCGATTGCATAGCCGCCACCTAAATCAAGTTCTGGCAATTCGCTGCCAAATGCATCACGGTACTTAGCAAGTAATCCAATCAGACGTTCGGCCGCTAATTCGAATGAATCCACGCCAAAAATCTGCGAACCGATATGCGAATGGAAACCACGTAGTTCAAGCGATGGATTTTCGCGAACTGCTTCGATTGCGGCCCAAGCAGCGCCGCTGGCAATTGAAAATCCGAACTTCACATCTTCGTGTGCCGTTGAAATAGATTCATGGGTATGGGCTTGAATGCCCGGGGTTAAGCGCAAATAAACGCGTTGCACTTTTCCGAACTTGGTCGCAGCTGCCGCTACGCGTTCGATTTCGTGCATTGAATCCATCACGATGGTGCCAACGCCAACTTCTACTGCGCGCTCGATTTCGCTGACAGATTTATTGTTGCCGTGAACCTCAATTTTGGCTGGGTTTATGCCACCTGCCAGGGCAACTGCTAGCTCGCCAGAAGTGCAAACATCGATACCGATTCCTAAATCAGTTATCCAGCGAGCAACTTCGGTACAAATAAAGGCTTTAGCAGCATAATAAACCGTGCCCGCGTTCTCACCAAAGTTTTCCTGCAATGAATCATTCCAAGCTAATGCGCGGATGCGGAAATCTGCTTCATCTAAAATAAAAGAAGGGGTGCCAAATTCCTGAGCAAGTGTTGTTGCTAAGATTCCACTAATACTTAATTCATGGGCGCTGCGGTCAACGCTTTGTGGCCACATCAATTCATTCTCCGCTGTCATAGTTACATCCGCTCCGGTGCGCTAACACCAAGTAGTTGCAATCCGTTATTCAAAGTTTGTTTAGTGGCAGCACATAGTGCGGCGCGTGCAGAATGAACCGCAGCAGCTGGTTCATCGCCAAGTGGCAGAACACGACAGTCGGCATAGAAGCCGTGATAAACACCAGCGAGTTCTTCGAGATAACGTGCAACACGATGTGGTTCGCGTAATTCGGCAGCACTGGCAACAATTCTTGGGAACTGAGCCAGCGAACCAAGTAATTCGTTTTCCCGATCGTGGGAAAGTTGGGCTGGGTCAAAATCAGCTAGTTCACTGGAAATATTTAATTCGGCAGCATTGCGCAGTACTCCTGCAATTCGAGCATGTGCGTATTGCACGTAATAAACCGGATTCTCATTGGTATTTGATTTCAAAACATCAACATCTAAAACCATTGGGGTTTCGACTGGGTAACGAATCAAGGTGTAGCGCGCAGCATCAACGCCAACTTTTTCAACTAGTTCTTCAAGGGTAATAATCGTTCCGGCACGCTTAGAAAGTTTTACTTCTTCGCCACCTTCCATAATCTTTACTAGCTGCCCGATCAGAATATGCACGTTGTACTCAGGATCATCTCCGGCGCAAGCAGCAATGGCTTTTAAGCGCCCAACGTAGCCATGGTGATCGGCGCCCAACATGTAGATACAGATATCAGAGCCACGTTCGCGCTTATTAATGTAGTAAGCAGTATCGGAAGAGAAATAAGTATAAGAGCCATCACTTTTTATTAATACGCGATCTTTATCGTCACCATAGTCTGTGGTACGCAGCCAAGTGGCATCGTCTAATTCAAATACATGGCCCTGCTTACGCAATTTATCCATGCCATGTTCTACCGCGCCACTTTCATGCAACGTGCGCTCGGAGAACCAAACATCAAAGTGAGTGCGGAAAGTTTCCAGAACTCCTTGTTGTTGGGCAAGTTGTAATTTATAGGCACGTTCGCGAAATTCGGTAGTACGTGCTTCGCCGGCTAAATTCAAAATACTCTTATCTTGAGCAACTAAGTCTTTGGCTAAGTCACCAATATATTCACCTTGGTAACCATTTTCTGGAATTGGCAAACCAAGTGCTGCGGCTTCGACTGAAGCGCCAAATAAATCCATTTGGTTTCCGCGATCGTTGATGTAAAACTCTTGTGTTACTTTTGCACCCGCTGCCGATAAAACGCGACCAAGTGCATCACCAACTGCTGCCCAACGAGTATGACCTAAATGCAGAGGTCCAGTTGGATTCGCGCTTATGAATTCAAGGTTGATGCTTACGCCATTTAGTGAATTACTATGACCATATTTATCGCCAGCAACTAAAATTGTGCGAACTAATTCAGCTTGGCTAGTGCGATTTAAAGTTATGTTAATAAAACCGGGGCCAGCAACATCAACAGAAGTGATTGCATCGAGTGCGGTTAAATCCGCCGCAATTATTTTCGCTACTTCTTGCGGGGTGATGCCAGCAGCTTTAGCTAATTGCAACGCAATCGAAGTTGCATAATCGCCATGGTCGCGGTTTTTGGGCCGCTCGAGCCGAACGCTGGCGGGAACTTCGCCGGTAAAAGCACCCCGAGAGATTGCCTGCGCGACTACGCCCAAGATGTGTGCCTCAAGGGCGGTTTGCGCATCTTGCGTAGATTCGGTGGCGGTGCTCTCTGGGCTCACCGCGCAAGGTTACCGTTACCCCTATCTCTCCCGCGCTAAATGTCCGATTTCTCCTAGTGACCTTTTGGACAAATCCCACTACCTTCTGAACAGGTTTCATCCTCTTCATCTGGTTGAAAAAAGTTTCACCAGGGATGTGCCACCTTTCGAAAGGTTCCAATCTATGTCAAAGCGCCGTATTGCGTTCACTGCAGTTATTGCTGCAGTTGCAATCGCACTAACAGGTTGTTCAAAGAGCGACAAAGCCGCAGATGGTTTTGTTGGTGTAATTCTTCCTGATGCTGCTTCATCAGCACGTTGGGAAACAGCAGACCGTGGATTCCTACAAGCAGCATTCGATGCTGCTGGAGTTAAGGTCGATATCCAGAATGCAAATGGCGATAAGGCCGCATTCCAGACAATTGCTGATCAAATGCTTTCAGCAGGTGCCAAGGTTCTAATCATGGTTAACCTAGATTCAGATTCAGCTAAGGCTGTTCAGGATAAGGCTGCTGCACAAGGTGTTCCAACAATTGACTACGACCGTTTAACACTTAACGGTTCAGCTTCATACTATGTTTCATTTGATAACGAAGCTGTTGGTCGTCTACAGGGTGAAGGCATCAAGGCATGTCTAGATGCTGCTGGAAAGTCAACAGCTCGCATTGTTTACCTAAACGGTGCACCTACAGATAACAACGCAACACTATTCAAGGCTGGTTACGACTCAGTACTACGTCCACTGATCGATTCAAAGGCTTACACCTTGGTTGACGATCAAGCAGTTCCAGATTGGGACAACGTACAGGGTGGAACAATCTTCGAGCAGATGTTGTCAAAGGCTGGCGGAAAGCTTGATGCAGTTGTATCAGCTAACGAAGGTCTTGGCTTAGCTGCAGTTGCTGTTCTTAAGAAGAACAAGCTAAACGGCAAGGTTTGCGTATCAGGTCAGGATGCAACAGCAGACGGACTTCGCGCGATCCTAACTGGTGACCTTTCAAACACTGTTTATAAGGCCATCAAGGCTGAAGCAGAAGGCGCAGCAACTCTTGCTATCGCACTTCTAAAGGGCGAGAAGGCAACAACAGCAACTGGTTCAGTTAATAACGGATCAATTGATGTTCCTTCAGTGCTTCTAGTTCCAGTCGGTATCACAAAGGCCAACGTTAAGGATGTAATCACAGATGGCTTCCAGACACGTGAAGCAGTTTGTATGGACATGGAAGACCTCTGCAAAGCAAACGGAATCTAATTTCCGATCTGTAACGAGTTAAATAAGTAAAAGTTCGGCTCGAGGCCAATTGGTCTCGAGCCGAACTTTCTTAATTGCTAGCAACTACAAAGATCAGGATCCTTGTAATTTAAGGAAAGCAACACCAAACTAGGACAACCTTCAGCAGTACGGTTTTATAAATTGAACAGGAGCTCAAAGTGACCGAACCGATTCTCTCGCTTCGCGGAGTTAATAAATCTTTTGGTCCAGTACATGTTCTAAAGGATGTAAACCTCGATGTACATCCTGGACAAGTAACCGCGCTAGTTGGAGATAACGGAGCCGGCAAGAGCACGCTAATTAAGTGCATCGCCGGTATCTACACACCGGATCATGGTGAATTTAAATTTGATGGCAAAGTTGTAAATATCACTGGTCCTCGCGATGCAACTGCTTTAGGTATTGAAATTGTTTATCAAGATTTAGCGCTCTGCGATAACTTAGACATTGTTCACAATATGTTCTTAGGCCGCGAAGTTAAAAA
>RFRA01000072.1 GCA_009924725.1 Actinomycetota bacterium | reverse complement strand
GTGGCTAAAAACTCAGCAATTTTCTGCGCGTTATTAGCCATGCGTTCTACGCGCATATCCAAAGTTTCCAGTGATTTTAAAAGTACCCACGCATTGAAAGGACTCAATGATGGGCCGGTATGACGGAAGAATGGTTTGAAATACTCATTCATGTACCCGAAGCTTCCGAGTACGGCGCCAGCTAGAACGCGACCTTGGCCATCAAGATGTTTTGTTGCTGAATACATAACTACATCGGCACCAAGCTCAAGTGGGCGTTGCATCATTGGTGACGCCATTACGTTATCGACGATCACAGTTGCGCCAACTTTATGCGCCAAGTCAGAAATCATTCGGATATCAACAATTTCCATTAATGGATTACTTGGCGACTCGATAAAAACAACTTTGGTTGGTTTGCTTAGCGCTTGTGCCCAAACTTTTTCATCAGTACCTTTCACTAATTCAACTTCAACGCCCCAAGCTGGCAAAAATTCAGTGAGTACGACATGGCAAGAACTAAACATGGCAGCTGTTGCGACTACGCGATCACCCGCTTTAACCATGCAGGCAACCGAGGCAAACATGGCAGCCATACCAGACCCAGTAGCTACGCAAAGTTCGGCACCTTCGAGCTCAGCTAAACGATTTTCAAACATCGCAACAGTTGGATTACCAAATCGGCTATAAACAAAGTGATCGATCTCATCGGTAAAGGAATCTTCCGCTTCTTGGGCAGATGAATAGGTAAATCCGCTATTTAAAAAGAGTGCTTCAGAAGTTTCGCCAAAGCCAGTGCGAGTGAGACCTGCGCGAACCTGAGAAGTTTGTGGGTTAACTTTCCAATTCGGGGCGGGTCGGCGGTTGGGTTCTTGGTAGCCCCAGGCGTCTTTACTCATGCGCCAAGTGTAAGGGGAAGGACTATTGTGGTGGGCATGAGTAATCTCGCAGTAGCTGTTCAAGATTTAAGCAAGAAATATGGCGATACGTTTGCGGTATCGCACGCTAATTTCGAAGTCCCAATGGGAACTGTGTGCGGATTCGTTGGGCCAAATGGCTCTGGGAAAACCACCACTATTCGCATGCTGCTTGGCTTGATTTCGCCAACTGGTGGCTCCGGTGAAATCTTGGGCCATTCAATTAAGCATCCGGAAAAGTATTTAGCCAGCGTTGGCGCAATGATTGAAGGCCCAGCTTTCTATCCAGCACTAACTGGTCGCGAAAACTTAAATGTATTAGCAACTTTGGGTAACTACGGAACCGACCACGTGCAATCTCTCCTTGAGCGAGTTGGCTTAGGTGATCGAGGCAATTCAAAATACAAAACTTATTCACTCGGAATGAAACAACGTTTGGGCATCGCAGCGGCACTTTTGCCTAGTCCAAAACTACTAATTCTCGACGAACCAACTAACGGACTTGATCCCGAAGGAATTCAAGAGATTAGAGACTTACTCAAATCTTTAGCACAAGAAGGCACCACTGTTTTCGTTTCTTCACACTTGCTTTCAGAGCTTGAGCTAATCAGTCAGCATCTAGTTATGTTACGCAAAGGCAAAGTTTTATTTGCCGGCAAAATCGAAGATTTGTTTTTAGCACAACAACCTTTCATTCTGGTCAAGACGCCAAACGAAAGTGATTTACTAAAGATTTCTGAAATTGCAGTGGCTGCCGGCCATAAATCCACGATTCGCAGCGGTGTAGCACATATAGAAGGGCCAGCCGAATGGGCAGCTGAACTAAATAAGTCAGCTTTCGCCGCAGGAATAACCCTTTCACAGTTATCACCCATGCTGCCAAGTTTGGAAGAAACCTTCTTCGAGATGACGGGGGATTCCGAATGATTAGAGTATTTAAAGCCGAATGGCGCAAACTTCGTCGACCAACGCTTTTTCTTGGCACCCTGTTGGCATCAGCTGGCTTGACTGGTTTGGTTACCTCTTTACTGTTCTTGTTAATTGATTCTCCGCAAGGAAACTCTGATCGTGGCAACATGGTGTCCCGTGAAATTTTGCAGTTACCGAGTGGCTTAACTATTGGCTTTAGTAATGCAGCTGGGTTACTGGGAATAGTTGCCTTATGCGTTTTTGCTGCCCAAACCGCGCAGGAATATACCTATGGAACGCTACGCAATTTATTAGTACGTCAACCACGACGTATGCAGTTGCTACTTGGAAAATATGTATCTATGGCTTCATTTGCAGTAGTGATGGTGATTCTGGCTGCAGCAGTCAGCATGTCTTTAGCTTTTGGGCTATCAGGCAAAGCCAAAGTTGAAACTGACGCGTGGGTTACTTCCGATGCACTTCAAGAACTGGCAAAAACATTTGGAAATGTTCTCTTATCGGTAATTGCATTCGGCACTGTTGGCATGATTTTAGGACTCTTGCTTCGCTCACCAATTAGCTCTATTTCGCTGGGTGTTATCTGGTTATTGATTGTGGAGAATATCTTGATTGCAGTTAAAGCAAGCTTAGGAAAATGGATGCCAGGCAATTTGATGTCCACTATTGCTACTGGTGGCACATCCGAAGTTTCATATACACACGCGATTTCATTCACCGCGATTTATTTAGTAGTCGGCGCATTGATTGTTTCGACACTGTTCAAACGCCGTGATGTATCAAACTAATTAAGTACTGACACAACGGCGCTTCTAACCCATTTCCAAGGTGCCCCATTTATCCTAGGAACATGTCGAAGCGGCTAATTGCGCTCGCAGTCGCGCTTACTTTTCTAGGTAGTAGCACGGCTGTTTATGCCGCTTCCCCAAAACCAACTTTGGCGCAAATTGAGGCAGCGAAGAAAGCCGAAGCCGCTAAAAAGAAAGCAGCTGATGCAGCAGCGAAGAAATTAGCTGCTGCAAATTTGACGTTGAAAGCTCTGACTGCAAAAGCAAATCAAGCTCAAGGACTTTATGTAAAGGCAAAAGCTGAATTAGCTAAGGCCACCGCCGAAGCAGATGCTGCTGCGGAATATGCCCGTAAAACCGCTGCCGAGGTAGCTCTGGCGCATCGAACAATTGGCAAGTTGGCAGCTAATGCCTACATTATGGGTGGCACATTTAGTGATATCGAACCTTTGTTGAGTGCAAATGGTCCACAAGATTTAATGGATCGAATTACTATTCTGCAATCTCTTGGTGATCAAAATACTGCCGCGCTTGAAAGATTTAAAGCAGCTGAAGTTATTGCACGGGCCGCCAAAGTGGTTGCCGACGCCGCAAAAGTTAAACAAGTTGCTGCGACTGAAAAAGTTGCCGCAGCTAAGAAAGTTGCCGATGATGCTAAAGCGCTTCAGCAAAAAGAAGTAGATAAATTGCGGGCAGTCCAAGATCAATTGATTAAGGAATTGACGAAAGCTAAAAATGTTCGCGTTACGCTAGAACAACAACGACAATTAGCTCTTCTTGAAGAAGCACAAGCTGGGCAAGCAGCGCAGACCCCTGGTCAGTCGAAAGTTTGGCCAGATATTGGCTTCAAGGGACGTTCAACAATTCGAACCACTCAAGAGCAGCGTGATGCTGCTGTTGCGTATGCCAAGAAACAAGTGTTAGCGCGCAAGCCGTACATCTGGGGCGCCGAAGGACCAAATTCCTTTGACTGCTCGGGCTTAGTATTCGCGGCTTACAGATCTGCTGGCTTGACTTGGCCGGACTGGGATCGCCTGAACTCAGCACTTTATGCGGGTTACACCAAGCATGTTTCCCTTAGCGAACTCGTGCCCGGTGATCTTTTGTTCTACTCGTATAAGGGAACTATCTCGAGCATCCACCACATCACGATCTATGCTGGAAATGGCATGATGTGGGAAGCCAACTCAACCAAAAAAGGCTTAATTTATTCAAATATTTACAGCATTAAGGGCTTAATGCCATTTGGTGGTCGGGTCTAGTCTTAACCCTGTGAGTGCAAACCCAGCAACCGTCGCGATCCGAAGTGCGGTGCGTGAGTGCCTAGCTAGCTGCAGCGCTGGCGACACTGTTCTAGTTGCAGTCTCAGGTGGCGCTGACTCCTTAGCGCTCGCAGCTGCACTTGTGCCAGAAACGAAAAATTTGTTAGTTAACTTAATCGGCGTAACTATTGATCATCAATTACAAAATAATTCTGACGCACAAGCTACGAAAGTTCACTCACAACTTTTGGAATTAGGAATTGCACAAGTTGAGATTGTAAAAGTTGCAGTTGAACTAGTCGATGGCTTGGAAGCATCTGCTCGACGTGCTCGCTATTCCGCACTCGACGCCGTGGCCGAAAAGCACAGTGCAAAATTAGTTTTTCTTGGCCACACTCTCAACGATCAAGCTGAAAGTGTTTTACTAGGTTTAGCGCGCGGATCAGGCGCGCGTTCACTTTCTGGAATGGCGCGCTGCACTGGAAAATATTGTCGACCACTTTTGGGAATCACCAGATCTCAAACCTTGGCTGCTTGCGATGAAAATAAATTATCGCCTTGGATTGACCCGCATAATTCAGATTCGCAATTTGCGCGTGTTCGCGTGCGCACCGATGCGATTCCAAAATTAGAAGAAAGCATTGGTCCTGGAATTACCGAAGCGCTGGCGCGAAGTGCCGAGCTTTTGCGAGACGATGCTGATGCGCTAGATGGATGGGCGAATGAAGTTGCAGTCAAACTAGATCTAGCTGATCTAGATATCTCTGCGTTAAATGGCTTACCTAAGGCGGTCAGAACTAGGGTCTTGCGCAAGGCGATTTATGCGGCGGGAGCGCCAATGGGCTCAATTACCGCCGATCACGTGGCCTGCGTTGAGGCCTTTGTCACCTCTTGGCACGGTCAAGGCGCCTGTAACCTCCCCGGCGGTGTGAAGGTTTCCCGAATTTCGGGCAGACTTTCGCTCCTGTCCCGCTAGTTAAAGTAAGCCTGCCAAATCAATGAAGGAGCACCGTGGATTTATCAGTTATTGAAAGCGATATCGAGCGCGTAATAGTTAGCGAAGTAGATCTACAAGCACGTATCAAAGAATTGGCAGCGCAAGTCGATGCCGATTATGAAGGTCGTGATGTACTACTTGTTGGCGTACTAAAAGGCGCAGTTATGGCGATGGCTGATTTAACTCGTGCAATGCAACGTCATCTGGAAATGGATTGGATGGCGGTCTCTTCATACGGTTCTGGCACCAAATCAAGTGGCGTTGTCCGCATCTTGAAGGATCTTGATCGTGATATCACTGGTCGCAATGTTTTAATCGTGGAAGATATCGTTGACTCAGGCTTGACTCTTTCTTGGTTGAAGTCAAACCTCGAATCTCGCGGCGCTGCCAACGTTGATATCTTGGCAATTTTGCGCAAACCAGAAGCTGCAAAAGTTGAAGTTGCAGTTAAGTATGTCGGTTTTGATATTCCAACAGACTTTGTTGTTGGTTACGGACTCGATTTCGATGAGAAATATCGGAACTTGCCATTTATCGGTGTGCTCGCAAAGCACATGTACGAATAGAAGCAATTTATGACTGACGAAATCAAGAAAGAAAAGAAAAAGAAAGTAGTGAAAACTGTGGCTAAACGCGGCGAAAAGAAGGCAGCCACAAAAGCTGGTCGAATTTTCCGCGGCCCGTTGTTTTGGATTGTCTTTGCGATTATTGCGGTTTCAGTTTTCGGCCAGATTTCTGGCGCAGGTAGCGCTTATACAAAAGTTAATACTTCTCAAATTCTTGATGCGATTGCACAATCAGAAGTAAACAGCGCAACCGTTATTGATAAAGATCAAATAATTCGAGTTGAACTAAAGCCTGGTCGCACAATTAATGGTGCTTCCAAAGTCGAAGCTTCTTATGTAGTTCGCCAAGAGCCAACAATTGTTGATGCTTTGAGCGCTAATCCGCCGCTAAGAGGCTGGAATATCGAGGTTCCTAAAACACCTCTGATTCTAAGTTTCTTGTTCTCGCTAGCTCCAATTC
>RFRA01000071.1 GCA_009924725.1 Actinomycetota bacterium | reverse complement strand
GCGAATTCCAGCTTCGATGAATTCATCGATTTCACCATTTAACACGGCGCTGGTGTTTCCAGTTTCATAATCAGTGCGCAAATCCTTAACCATTTGATACGGCGCCAAAACGTAAGAGCGCATTTGATTACCCCAAGAGCCTGAATTATCACCCTTTAGCGCATTGATTTTCGCCTGCTCTTCTTGGCGACGGCGCTCAAGCAATTTTGATTGCAAGACTGCCATCGCAGTTGCCTTGTTCTGAATCTGCGAACGTTCGTTCTGGCACGAAACCACAATGCCGGTTGGAATATGTGTTAGTCGCACCGCTGAGTCGGTGGTGTTAACACCTTGACCACCAGGACCAGATGAACGATAAACATCTACGCGAATTTCTTTTTCATCAATTTCAATCGCATCACTTTGTTCAACCACCGGAACGATTTCAACGCCTGCAAAGGAAGTGTGACGACGTGATTGGCTATCAAATGGTGAAATACGAACTAAGCGATGTGTTCCTTGTTCAACCGACAAAGTTCCATATGCATAAGGGGATGAAACCCGAAAGGTGGTTGATTTAATTCCAGCTTCTTCGGCATATGAAGTTTCAAGTACATCGACCTTCAAATTATGACGTTCGCAATAACGCAAATACATACGCATCAACATTTCGGCCCAGTCAGCTGCTTCAACGCCGCCAGCTTCAGATCTAATTGTTACCAGCGCATCGCGCTCGTCATATTCACCATTTAGAAGTGTTTGAACTTCAAGTTCTCCAATTGCTTTCTTCACCGAATCTAATTCAGCGCCGGCATCAGCAAGTGCGCCTTCATCGCCTTCGGCATTGGCAAGTTCTAACAAGATCGGCATATCTTCAACGCGACGGCGTAGTCCTTCTAGGCGGCTAATTGTCGATTGCACGCGAGATAAACGACTAGTTACTTTCTGCGCATTCTCTGGGTCATCCCAAAGATCAGGAACGCCAGCGGCAGCCTCTAGTTCTATTGCAGATGCGCGTAATTTAGGAAGGTCTAATACCTTCTCGATCGAGACCAGAGTTGCATCGATTGCAGCAATCTCTAGATCGTACTCACGCGCGGCCATGGAGGTGAGTCTAGTGGACGCTCAAACCCATTATTAACGCGGCTAAAAGTTGATGCCGAACATCTACAGATTGATGCCAAATATCGAGAGCACGCGTTTCTTCACGCTAGTAGTTCCAGCCGATGCTGAAAGATCAACACTTTCAAAGGAGAAGAGTGAAAGTGATATCGGCAGCCAAGCTTTTGCCGACGTTCTTATCAAAACTTCTGTGCCATTACATTGGAAATCGCTGATGTGCACATTGCTTAATTCGCGGCGCAGAAGTTCTTTATTGGAACCACTGAAAAATTGCTTAGCCGCACTCGGCCGAGAACTGGAATCGTAATCACGGTTTGAAGTATTTGCGATGTTTGAAGTATTTGCGATATCAGCCAATGTTTCACTGGCTCGACTACTTGCAACTTTGCAATCTATTGGAATTACTGGGCTCGCATCAGTAACTAAAAACGATAGCGCCGAATGCTTACCTTGGTAGTAGGTTTCTAAATCCAGCGCATGCGCTGCACTCTGAGCTGCCGATTCAGTTGCTTGCACCAAAGAACGTTGAGCCACAATCACTGCTGAAATGTCGGTAAGCACAACACCAGATAGAAGTACGACTGCGAATAGACCAAAGACTAAAACCGAGATTGAACCATCTTCGTTCTGAAGGGACGGGCATAACCGTGATGGCTTCACATGAGTGTGCAACCAATAGGGGTTAATTGGAGAACTCCACTTGGTTGGATTAATGAGTCGCTTTAAACCCAAGGTGAAACTGTTTCCCGCGCAGTTGCGGTACTTACACGCTTGCCATCTTGACTGCGCAACGTAATTGTAATCTCGACTTTATTGTCCGGAGTTATACAAAGCAGCCCGGCACAATCAACCGTGAAACTTAAATCCTTGATTCGTTCCTCTTTTAGCCCTAGTTCGCGGGCACCTGTTTTCATAGTGTTTCGAGCATTTAACGTCGCACTCAAATCATTTGCACTAAGGATGTAGGACCGCACAGATTCACGAGCCAAAGTGCGCACAATGAATTCGTCGTTACTAAGGGCTGCAAACTGCGAAAGGAAAATAATCACGGGGACAAATAGCGGTAGCGCGAGTGCAACAAACTCGACAACGGCGCTTCCGCTCTCATTCTTTAGCTTTTTAAGAAGTTGCATCACTCGCCCTGGTTTTCCAGTATTGAGAATCCATGCACTTTTACAGTGTGTTCTTGGCTCCCTAAGTGTGGAACTAGGTTTGGCAAGGCTCGATTATGTGTTGTGACGACAGCTCGCAGCTTATTGAAAGCATCGGGTGAGTTGAGATCAATGATCACATCGCCTTGTTCAAAGCGGCCTGTAATTGAATTATGTGTTGCTGCACTTTGGGCATAGCTGGCTTCAATATTGCGGCTACTAATCGAGAGTACTAATTGAAACGAGATCAAAAATAGCGTCATCAACGGAATAACAACTAAAGCACTTTCAACACTGCCCCGCTCATTGCGTACTGACTTCGCGAAACCAGATAAATCCCCCTCGTGCAGTTTTTTAGCAAAGTCGGATAAATCGCGTTTGCGTCGACTTTTTAACAAATTACGTTGTCGTCTCTCCAGTAATCGTCGTCGCCACGAACTTCGCAGCCAACGTTTACCTCGGGGCCTAGGTGGCAACCCTGAAAGTAGCGATAAAACCATTACCGAATGCCGTTCATAGCGTCGAGTGAATTCTTCAAAATAGTTGTCAGGCGAGGTGCAGCAATTGTCCAGATTGCGGTAACTAGCCCAGTTGTCATCAATACAACTAATACCCACCCCGGCACATCACCACGCTCATCTTTCACTTTTGCCACAAAATCGAAATTGCGTAGTCGATTTATCCTTCGACCAGCTGCAATTGCTGCCTTGGTCATCGCAGATTCGGCACTGCTAAAGATTTTCATGGTGACAAATTCTTTGGGAATTTCAGTTAGATCAATGGCCTCTACTGCAGTGGTTTCATTTACTTCGGTCATGCTTTCCATATTTCCTCTTTCTCTTTGTTTAGGTCTAGCTGCTTGGCGGTTTTGCATAAGTGACGGATTACTTTTGTTACTCTTTCTAGAAGGTGCTACTACATAAAGCCATTTAGATTAGATAGCGATGGCCAAAGTGCAAATAACATCGAGACTGGCAGAATTAGAAAGACCACTGGAATCATCATGGAGATTTCAGCTTTACCAGCTGCCGCCATAATCTGATTGCGATGAGCGGTTCGTGACTCCAGAGCATGTCGTTGTAGCACTTCAACAATCGGTGCTCCACGCAACATCGCAGTAATCATGGCATCGATAAATCTGCGAATAGTTACCGATTTGATGCGCCGGCCCATCGCATCGAGTGCAATATGAAATGGCGCGCCTGCAATGACATCTTTTGTCACCACGGCGAACTCGGCTGCTAACTCACACTCTGAACGCGCAGCGATAGTAGCCATCGCGTTTAAAGGGGTTTGGCCCGCCGATATCGAGAGCGTCAATATCTCAATTAGCGCAGGAAATTCGGCAACCAATTGCGCCCGCCGCTTAACAACGGCCTTAGTTAAGTTGCGATCGATTAGGACAAAGGCGAAGTAGCCGGCAACGGCGCCCATGACCAAAGCCCCAATAAATGAGGCACTTTTAACCCAAATTAGGAGTGCAAATATCGCAAAGGTAAGAAAGGCGGTCGCAATCTGACTGCTGCGAAACTCCAGATATTCATTCGGCCCAGTCCGGTTTAGCTCGAGCAGACGATCGCGTAACTTACTTCGATCATCGATATTTGCAGCAAACTTACGATACTTAACTTTGCCCAACTTGAACGCTTTCGCCTCATCGCCTCGATCATTAGCCACGATTAAATAGGCTGCTAGTACGGCAAATGCGGTAGAAAGAAAGAGCGCATTCATAATGCGCCTCCGAACACACGAGGTGGTTTGGGCAGAGCACCTAACTTATTCATCCAAAGATAGGCAACTGCGGTCATGAAAATTCCGGCAATCAGAATTACTGCCCCGGTAGTTGTCGCATATGCCGCAGCAGTTGCTGGTTGAGTTGAAAGCAACAACAGCAGCAACCAGGGAGCGGCGGCAGAGAGGTGGGCCGAGTTTTTAATCCAGCCATGCTTAACTTCGATTTCTTTGCGTAGCGCCAAATCTTGTCGAATGAAATCTCCAACCATGCGCAGGATCTGTAATAGATGAGTTCCGCCGAGTGAGCGAGAGAGAATTATTGCTTCAAAGATTTGGTCGCTGGCATAGTGCGAAAACTGTTTTTGTAACCAAGCAATTGCGGATGTGAAATCACCGTCTTTTCGAACTCTTCGATTAAACTCAGCGAAATACGGTGCCAATTCGCTTGGTCCGCGATCAGCTAATTGTGACAGTGCCTCAACTAACGACATTCCCGATTGAATTCCGGTGATGAGATGATCAACCACATCGGGCCAAAGCAATTCGAACTTTGTTTCGCGACGTTTGGCAGATGAGACCAGAAAAGTAAATGTGATTACTGAAGCCATGGCCGCAAAAGCCAGCGCAATTGAGATAGATGAACTTAAGACTGTGACTGCAAAGCCAACCGCCAGCCCAATAGCTGCTGAAATGGCTATCTGGCGCCACTTTGGCGAGATCATTGCTAACCGAGAGTTCGAGTTCATCGACGCACCAACTTCTTCACTGGTTCAACAAATTCCCGGTTGGGTATCGCTAATTGATTTTCTAGGGCGGCGAACTTTTCCGGATGAGGCAATGAGCCGAGACCGTGCATGTAACTGCCACTTTCACTATTCCAGGTGTAGAGCGAATCAACTTCAGGATTTAGATTCTCAACCCGACCGGTAACAGCTGCAATCTCGCTCACTCGACGAACCCCAAAACGATCAAGGGTTACGTGAACAATCAGATCAATTGAACTAGCAATAGTGGGAGCTATAAAGCGATGTGAAATATTCTCACCAGCCAGCAGCGGCAAGATCTGCAATTTTGCAATGGCATCGCGCGCAGAGTTAGCATGCAAAGTTCCCATGCCGGGCAGACCGGAATTTAGAGCGATCAACAAATCAAGTGCTTCGGATTCGCGAACTTCACCAACCACAATGCGCGAAGGCCGCATGCGCAAAGATTCCTTAATCAATCTACGCAACGAAATTTCGCCTTCGCCTTGCAGATTCGCACTTCGGGTTTGCATCGCAATAACATCAGGCAGTTGAGGTGCTAGCTCGAAAACTTCTTCAATTGTGATTACTCGCTCTGCAACCGGGATCGCCGAAACCAGCGCATTGAGCATCGTGGTTTTGCCAGCTTGGGTTCCGCCGCTTACTAAAATATTGATGCCGGCAGAAACACTTTGCCGCAGCATTTCGGCCATTTCAAAAGTCATGACATCGCGTTCGGCCAATTGAGCAAGTGAGATTTTTTGTAGCAAATGTTTGCGGATATTAACCGCCCAATGTTGCGGAGTTATCTCAGGAATCGCGACATGTAAACGCGAACCATCGGGCAACCGCGCATCTACAAAGGGCACAGAAAGATCTAGCCGGCGCCCACTCCAGAGCAAAAGCCGCTCAACCAAATTGCGCACTTGTTCGGCGCTAAGCAACAACATAGTTAGTTCAGAACGCCCACTTCGAGCGACAAATATTCGCTCTGGTGAATTAATCCAGACTTCTTCGATAGTCGGATCAGCTATGAAAGCCGCAAGTGGCCCAAATACATTGGTCGCATCGATCTCGGTTTCAGACATGTGGCGAAGATAGTTAGCGATTTGCTTAACTTTTTGCCCATCGAAAAATCTGTGGATTAATGATTTGCGGTGACTTTGATTAAGTTTATCGAAATTACTTTGTGTTACTTATA
>RFRA01000008.1 GCA_009924725.1 Actinomycetota bacterium | reverse complement strand
AAGTATTTGGAAAAGAACATTCCTGATTTGCAAAAAATGGCCGTGGCCTACATGCCCCTCGGTACAGCAGATGAGTTGCGCCAAGCAGCATTTCTAGTCGGCGCAGATTCGCGTGTGAGAGCAATTGATATAACTGAAATCGATACGGCAAGTGATGCGGCAGATGGTCGCACTGTGCGATTGGCAGCGCTATTGGTACTTGAAATTGCAGCTGGTTTAGCCTCAAGCTCCCGCTAAATAAGGTCGGCGACTACTTCGCGAGCTGCTTTTACGACTGCCCCAGATGCAACTAATGCACTAGCCGCTTGAAGTTCCGGCGACAAGAAGCGATCTGGACCAACGCCACCAACGACTTTACGTAGCTCAGCGATTACTCGCCCAGTAGCAGCGCCAGGTTGCAGTCCTGTGCGCATTTCAATTGCACGAGCCGCTGTAACTAACTCAATTGCCAAAATGTGATTTAAATTCTCAACCACTTTGCGTAATTTGCGAGCAGCCGACCAACCCATTGATACATGATCTTCTTGCATTCCGGAACTTGGAATTGAATCAACACTGGCAGGTGTTGCGAGACGCTTATTCTCACTGACTAGACCAGCTTGAGTGTATTGCGCAATCATCAACCCTGAATCAACACCTGGGTCATTAGCCAAGAAAGGCGCTAAACCAGCTGAACGATTTTGATCAAGCGCGCGATCAGTACGACGTTCGGCGATTGAACCTAGATCGGCTGCGGCAATTGCTAAGAAATCTAAAACATAACCAACTGGTGCACCATGGAAATTACCATTTGATTCAACTCGGCCATCAGGTAGTACGACTGGATTATCAATCGCACTTGCTAATTCGCGAGTCGCAATAGTTGCGGCATGTGCAATGGTGTCACGAACAGCGCCGGCAACTTGTGGCGCACAACGAAGTGAATAAGCATCTTGTACTCGTGAATCATTTTCGCGATGTGATGCCACAATTGGTGAACCTTTTAACATGGCAAAGATATTTGCCGCACTTTGAGCTTGACCAACTTGTGGGCGTAGTGGGAAATGTAGATCGGGAGAGAATACTCGGTCTGTACCAAGTAAGCCTTCAATGCTCATCGCAGTTGTTATGTCAGCAACTGTGCAAAGTTCGGTTAAATCGCTAATTGCCATGATTAACATGCCTAACATTCCATCGGTACCGTTAATTAGCGCCAAACCTTCTTTAGCTTCTAGCTCGATTGGCTTAATTCCAGCAGCAGCAAGTGCTTTGGCGGTTACCATTTCAACGCCATTGGCATCATGGACTCGGCCTTCGCCCATAAGCGCTAAGGCGCAATGGGAAAGAGGGGCAAGATCACCACTGCAGCCAAGTGAGCCAAATTCAGGTACTACGGGTGTAATTCCCGCATTAAGCAGATCGCAATAAGTTTGAGCAAGCTTTAGTCGCACACCTGTGCGGCCAGATGCCATGGTTCGCAAGCGCAAGAGAATCAGTGCACGCACAACTTCGCGTTCAACTGCTGGGCCAACGCCAGCAGCATGGGAACGAATAAGTGATTTTTGCAATTGCGCACGATCTTTAACATCGATATGACGATTAGCAAGTGCGCCAAAACCAGTTGATACGCCGTAAACCGGAATTCCGCCGGCGGCATACTCTTCAATATATTTACGAGAACTGTTAATCGCAGTAGCGCTTTCTGTCGAAATTGAAACTTTCGCACCATAGCGAGCAACGGCTATAACTTCGGAGAAAGTTAACCCAGAAGTTCCGAGAACTACTTCAGTGATTTGATCAGCTGACTTGGTTGCCATTGCGCCATACCTGTTCTACTAAATTTACACCCGGCCGATATGCCAAATGTAGATAGGAAGTACTACTTAAAATTGAAAAGTCAGCTTTAGCACCTACGGCTAAATGTCCGACATCGTTGCGGCGAAGAGCCAGAGCGCCACCTTTTGTTGCCGACCAAAGCGCTTGCTCTGGCGTAAAGAACATTTCGCGAACTGCCAACGCAATCATCAGTGGCATATTGGTGGTGTATGAACTGCCGGGGTTGCAATCACTTGCGATGGCAACTTTGATACCAGCGGCAAACATGGGGCGAGCATCGGGGTATTTGCTGCGGGTTGAAAACTCGGCTCCAGGCAAAAAAGTAGCTACGGTATTTGAGTTAGCCAGCGCTGCAATGTCGGAGTCGTCAAAATGCGAAATGTGATCAACGGAGGCAGCGCCGAATTCAACACCCACTTGGATTCCTTCACCTGGCTCGAGTTGATTGGCATGCAATCTAGGTAACAAACCTTTAGCAATTCCCGCCGTTAGAATCTGTCGAGTTTGATTCGGGCTAAAGGCACCACGATCACAGAAAACATCAATCCATTTTGCATGTGGGGCAACAGCATCGAGCATTGGTCCGCAAACCATTGCCACGTAATCTTCTGGGGCACTTTTGAACTCAGTTGGCATAACATGAGCACCTAAGAAAGTGGTCTCTTCGGTGAATTCACGAGCAATTTCGAGACTGCGTAGCTCATCTGCAACTGAAAGGCCATAGCCCGACTTAATCTCGACTGTGGTGGTACCTGAACTTAAACCTTCGCTGACCAGGGCCACCGTATTTTTGCGTAATTCTTCATTACTGGCGCTACGTGTTTGTTCGACCGTGTAGTTAATGCCACCGGCTGCATATGGTTGACCTTGCATACGTGCTGAAAACTCAGTTGCTCGATCACCAGCGAAAACTAAATGGTTATGGCTATCAACGAAACCAGGAATTACACTTTTGCCATTCGCGCTAACTATTTTTTGATAATCACTTGCCTTTACTTCACTGCGTGAACCAATCCAAGAAACTTTCCCTGCAGTTACTTCAAATGCTGCATCATAAATTACGCCCAGTGGTGTGCCATCAATCGTTACTTCATTTGTAACTAGGCAGCCAATGTCGGTTACTAGTAGATCAGACATTAATTATTCGATGTCCAACATTGGAACATGAACATGTCGTTCTTTCGCAGTATCAATTGCATGGTCGTAACCAGCATCTGCATGTCGGATAACGCCCATGCCTGGATCATTTGTAAGAACTCGTTCTAATTTTTGGGCAGCCAATTTTGTGCCATCGGCAACTGAAACCTGACCTGCGTGCATTGATCGACCCATACCAACGCCGCCGCCATGATGTAGAGATACCCAGGAAGCTCCAGAAGCAATATTTACCATCGCATTTAACAGCGGCCAGTCAGCAATTGCATCTGAGCCATCGAGCATTGCTTCGGTTTCGCGATAAGGCGATGCCACCGAACCGCAATCTAAGTGATCGCGACCAATCACAATTGGAGCTGATACTTCGCCACGAGCCACTAGATCATTAAAAGCTAAACCGGCTTTTTCGCGTTCGCCATAACCTAACCAACAGATGCGTGCAGGTAGCCCTTGGAAAGCCACCTTTTCTTGTGCCATTGTGATCCAACGGTTTAGCTCTTGATTTTCCGGAAAGAGATCAAGTACTGCTCTATCTGTGCGGTAGATATCTTTGGGATCCCCAGATAAAGCTACCCAGCGAAAAGGACCTTTGCCTTCACAGAAAAGTGGTCGAATATAGGCAGGCACGAATCCGGGAAATGCGAATGCACGACCAAATCCACCTTGGCGAGCTTCATCACGAATTGAATTTCCGTAATCAAAAACTATGACGCCTTTATCCATAAAGCCAACCATCGCTTCAACATGTTTTGCCATCGAAGCTTGCGCACGCTTAGTGAAATCAATGGGGTCTGCCTCTGCTAGATAAGCGGCATCGTGGTAATCGACCCCTGCTGGGATATATGAAAGCGGGTCGTGCGCTGAGGTCTGATCAGTAACGATGTCGATTGGGACATCCATCATTAACAACTTTGGAAACAGTTCAGCGGTATTGCCAACTAAACCGACAGAAAGCGGGACGCCCAAATTCTTAGCCTTTAGAACTCGAGCAATCGCATCATCTAAATTATCTGCTACCTCATCGAGGTAACGGGTCTCCACGCGCTTTTGTAATCTAGTCTTATCAATATCAACAATTAAACAAACACCACCATTCATAGTTACTGCAAGTGGTTGCGCACCGCCCATGCCACCACAACCACCAGTTAGCGTGAGTGTTCCTTGCAGAGTTCCCCCGAAATGCTTGCGAGCTACTGCTGCAAAAGTTTCATAAGTACCTTGCAGAATTCCTTGCGTGCCAATGTAGATCCAAGAGCCAGCTGTCATCTGGCCATACATGGTCAAACCTAAATGTTCTAAGCGACGAAACTCTGGCCAATTAGCCCAATCTCCCACCAAATTTGAATTAGCAATTAATACTCGAGGCGCCCATTCGTGTGTTTGAAATACGCCAACTGGTTTGCCCGATTGCACAAGCAGAGTTTCGTCATCTTTTAGATTAGTAAGGCTTTTTACAATTGCATCAAAGGCCGGCCAGTTACGGGCAGCTTTTCCGGTTCCACCATAGACAACTAAATTTTCGGGGTGTTCGGCAACGGCTGGATCTAAATTGTTATGCAACATACGAAGCGCTGCTTCTTGGCCCCAACCCTTGGCAGTTAAACTCGAACCAGTCGCGGCATGCAAGATGCGGGCACTATTTAGCGTTGAACTCATTGGTCGAGAATAGCGTCAGCCCCGCGAGGAATAAAGGGTTTAACTCAATTGCTTTGTTGATTTACTCCACGAATTGCACGAAGTCCATCAGATGGCCACATTAATAAAGTATTAATCGAACATGGGCCAATGTCCATATGGAAAACTGATTCGATTGGCGCACCTAGGCAGATCGCAACGGCAGTTTTAATCACGCAGTTATGGGTAACTACGACCACAGTTTGTCCGGGGAACTCTGAAAGTATTTTTGAAAGGGCAGTTTCGACGCGAGCCGTAATTGCGTCCCAAGATTCGCCACCAGCTGGCTTAAATGCTAAATCACTTAACCAAGTTTCGTAATCAGCGGGATACTGTTCTTTGACTTCTTCAACTGAAAGTCCATCCCAATAACCGAAATCCATTTCGAACCAGATCTCGTCGAACTCAATTGTTAAGCCAACGCTTTGGGAAATTATTTCAGCAGTTTCTTTAGTTCGATTAAGCGGCGATGCAATTAAAACCTCAGCACCTAACTTTGCAGCAGCTTGTGCAACCACGCTTGCTTGAGCGCGGCCAGTTTCGGTAAGCACTGGGTTTAACGGTCCAACTCCAGAAAACTTTCGACTAGGCGTTAGTACGGTTTCACCATGGCGAATTAAGTGCAAAACCGTTGGTTTTTCTGCACTCTTTAACCGCTCAGTTAAATAATTTAATTGTCTGGGTGCAATTGGTTCACTTTTGTCGTGACCACTACTTTGGGCATCGAGTGCCTTATTTGCTAATCGATCGGCATGAGAATTTTCATCACGCGGAATCCAGGTGTAGTTAACCAGTGAAGGTGAATGCGCTTCGCGAGCGTTCTGGGCAAGTTTGCGCATATCGGCATGCTTGATCTGCCAGCGGCCAGACATCTGTTCGACAACTAATTTGCTATCCATGCACACATCAACGGTGGCCTGGTCATCTAAATCATGAATTGCTTTCAGGCCCGCAATTAGCCCACCATACTCAGCAACATTATTTGTCGCGGTTCCGATGAACTCGTAGATCTCAGCAATTATCTGGCCGTTTTCGGAAACCACTGCGCCGAAACCTGCTGGCCCCGGATTGCCGCGCGAACCACCATCAGCAGTTAATTTAAAGTGACGCGCCATTTACTTAAACTCCACGCACCAAGATGCAGCGACACTCTTCGCAACGAATTACTTCATCTTCGGCAGACTCGAGCATGCGCTTTAGATCAATTGAGTTAATCGACAAGTTACAACCTAAACATTGGCCACCCAAGAGTGCAGCAGCGCCGGCTCCGCCACCACTGCGAATCTTTTCGTAGAGCTCGTAAAGGGCTTTGTCGACTGAAGAAACATTTGCGGAGCGTTCAGTTTTGAGTTGGGTACTTTCAGATTCCAAGGCAAGGGAAGCCATATTTTTGCGATCAGTAAGTTCGGCAATTTCAGTTGTTAGCGTTGCTTCGAGAGCTTTCAGCTCATCGATGCGCGCTTTGATGCCATCGACCCGCAACATAATTTCTAGTTCTACTTCTTCTAGTTCGGCGCGACGCGCATTTAGGGAGACAACTTCGTGCTGAAGTGATTCAAGTTCTTTAGGTGTACCGGTGCCCGAGTTAAGACGCGCCTCATCTTTTTGTAGTCTTGTAACAACTTGTTCAACATCACCTTCGGCACGCTTTAACTCGCGAGTTACATCACTTAGCTCAGTTTCAGCGCCAATGGCAATTTCAGGAAGTGTGGCAAGTTTGTGCGCTATGGAAGTTAAAGCTAAATCGTGGCGCTGGATATCTAAAATCTGTCGTTGATCGCTCGGGCTAGCTTTCATTACGCCTTCCCTATCTGCGCTTTCGAATTAGATTTGAAAGCTAACTTAGATTAGATATGTAGTTTTATGAAGTGGAACTGGTGGGCGCTGAGGGTTTCGAACCCCCGACATTCTCGGTGTAAACGAGACGCTCTACCACTGAGCTAAGCACCCGGAACTTACTTTTCTGGCCGCAGCCAGAACCGTAAGTCTAACCTAACTAAAGCTGTGCTAACGCCGCCTTGTAATCGGCTGCATTACGCGCTTCACCTGGGCCATTTACGACTTGCCAACGGAGAATTCCGGACTTATCGATGATGAATGTGCCACGTGATGCGAATCCGCGCTCTTCAAAGAAAACACCGTACCGTTTTGAAACTTCACCATGCGGCCAGAAGTCCGCCAAAATTGGAAATGTATAACCTTCGGCTTCAGCAAAAGCGCGAGCTGAATACATTGGGTCACACGCAATTCCAAGTACTTGCACATTCTCATTTTGAAATGCTGAAATGTCATCGCGTAGTGCGCAAAGTTCGCCAGTGCAGGTGCCGGAGAATGCAAATGGATAGAAAACTAAAACAACGTTTTGCTTTCCTTGAAATGATGAGAGTGTGACTTTTTCGCCATGGTGATTTACTAATTCAAAATCAGGGGCAGGTTGGCCAATTACTAGTGTCGTAGTCATGGCGCGAAATCTATCGTTTGCCAGCTTTGCGTGCCACTAGACGAGTTGCTGTCCAATCTGCAGCTACGGCAATAGTTGAAGTAACACTTAGTCCAGCAGTTGGGGCGGCATCCTGAATTTCACTTGCTTCCACATAATTTGCGCGGCCCATCTTTGGGGTCATCACCCAAATCGGCCCAGTTTCAGATAAAAAGGTGAGGGCATCCATTAGTTCATCGATTAAGTCGCCGTCACCATCGCGCCACCAGATGATTACGCCATCTATGACTTCGGTTGGATCAATCTGAATAAATTCAGTTTCGGTAATTGCCTTAATTTTTGCGCGCAAAGAATCATCAGAGTCGGCGGCATAGCCGATTTCTAAGATCAAATCACCTTTGGCAAAGCCCATACGCATGGCCACTGGCTAAGTCCACCCAAAATTTGCTCACTTAGCAAGACCTGCCCGCTCTCAATTTCACACAACTGGGCAGTAACCGCGAGAATAGGGCCATGAGCGAAACATTTGATGCGCCCGATCACATCGTCGAACAGCTAGTTGATATCGACCCTAGCGAGACGGCCGAATGGAATGCCTCTTTCGACGCCGCCCTTGCTAACGCAGGTCCAGTTCGCGCTCGTTACTTAATGCTTTCTCTTTTAAAGCGTGCGCAGGAGAAGAACATTGGTATCGCAGGTTTGCGCGCAACTGATTACATAAACAGTATTCCGTCAGATAGCGAACCAGACTTTCCTGGCGATGAAGCAATCGAACGTCGTATCCGACAATACAACCGATGGAACGCAGCGATGTTGGTGCACCGTGCGCAACGCCCTGGTGTTGGCGTTGGCGGACATATCTCAACTTATGCTTCTTCAGCTTCGCTTTATGAAGTTGGTTTTAACCATTTCTTCCGCGGTCAAGATCACCCAGGTGGCGGCGATCAAATTTTCTTCCAAGGTCACGCTAGCCCTGGAATGTATGCCCGCGCATTTTTAGAAGGTCGCTTTACCGAAAATCAATTAGATGGTTTCCGGCAAGAACTTTCGCACAAGGGTGGCGGACTTTCCTCATATCCACATCCACGATTGATGCCAGATTTCTGGCAGTTCCCAACTGTGTCAATGGGTATTGGCCCACTAAATGCAATTTACCAAGCCCGCTTTAATCGTTACTTACATAATCGCGGAATCAAAGACACGAGCCAGCAACATGTTTGGGCATTCTTGGGCGATGGCGAAGTTGATGAAGTTGATACTTTAGGTGCAATTGGTTTAGCTACTCGTGAAAATCTAGATAATTTAACTTTCGTGGTTAACTGCAACTTGCAACGCCTTGATGGCCCAGTGCGCGGTAACGGAAAAATTATTCAAGAACTCGAATCAATCTTCCGTGGTGCCGGCTGGAACGTGCTCAAAGTAGTTTGGGGCCGCGAATGGGATCCACTACTTGCCCAAGACCGCGAAGGCGCACTTGTAGATTTGATGAACAAGACTCTTGACGGTGATTACCAAACCTTCAAAGCCGAAAGCGGAAAGTTCGTGCGCGATAATTTCTTTGCTCGCGACCCACGCACTGCAGCCATGGTTGCGGACTGGTCTGATGACAAGATTTGGGGCTTACGCCGAGGTGGCCACGATTACCGCAAGTTATTTGCCGCCTACACAGCTGCGATGAATTCAAATGGCCGCCCAACTGTGATCCTTGCAAAAACCGTTAAGGGTTGGACGCTTGGTTCGCACTTCGAAGGTCGTAACTCAACACACCAAATGAAGAAGATGTCGATGGAAGATATCGTCGAATTCCGCGATCGTTTAGGTATTCCAATTGCCGATGATCAACTAGATGCCAAGTTACCTCCGTACTATCGCCCCGCCGATGATTCAGCTGAAGCGAAATATCTGCAGGAACGTCGCGCAGCACTTGGTGGTTCAATTCCATCACGTCGCAAGATTTCGCGCCCATTGCCACAACCAGATGATTCAGTTTATGAGTCAGTCCGACGTGGCTCTGGTCAACAAGAAATTGCTACCACGATGGCATTTGTGCGCATGCTTAAAGATCTAATTAAGGATCCCGGCCTAGGTTCTCGGTTAGTGCCAATCATTCCTGACGAAGCTCGTACCTTCGGTATGGACTCATTGTTCCCAACTTTAAAGATCTATTCACCAAATGGTCAGAAGTATTTATCAGTTGATCGTGAATTAATGCTTTCATATAAGGAATCCACTTCAGGTGTGATTCTGCACGAAGGAATCAACGAAGCTGGCTCAGTTGCCTCGTTCACCGCAGTTGGATCTTCATATTCAACACATGATGAACCAATGATTCCGATTTACATCTTCTATTCGATGTTTGGTTTCCAACGTACTGGCGATGCTTTCTGGGCAGCAGCTGATCAATTGGTCCGTGGTTTCGTAGTTGGTGCAACTGCCGGCCGCACCACACTAAATGGTGAAGGTCTACAACACGAAGATGGTCATTCACATCTTCTTGCATCAACTAACCCGGCGATTGTTTCTTATGACCCTGCTTTTGGTTTTGAACTTGGTCATATTGTGAAAGATGGTCTGCGTCGCATGTATGGCGAAAACAGTGAGAACGTTTACTACTACCTAACTGTTTACAACGAGCCTTATATGCAGCCAGCAGAGCCAGAAAACCTAGATATCGAAGGCTTATTAAAGGGAATTTACTTGTATGCACCAGCTGAAGTTCGCAGCAAGAAGAAGGCTCAAATTTTGGCCTCGGGTGTTGGCGTTAACTGGGCACTTAAGGCGCAGAAGTTACTGGCCGAAGATTGGGGCGTTGCTGCTTCAGTTTGGTCAGTTACCTCTTGGAACGAACTTCGTCGTGATGGCTTAGAAACTGATAGCCATAACTTGTTGCACCCAAGTGATAACAAGCAGGCATATGTAACTAAGAAGTTAGCAAATGCCGAAGGCCCAGTAATTGCAGTTAGTGATTTCATGCGCGCAGTTCAAGATCAGATTGCACCTTGGGTTCCGAGCCAATTCGCTTCGCTTGGCACCGATGGCTTTGGTTTATCCGATACTCGTGGTGCGCTTCGTCGACACTTTAAGGTTGATGCCGAATCAATCGTAGTTGCCACTTTGCAACAACTGGCAAAGCTGGGCGATGTAAAAGCTAAGACAGTTCAAGAAGCAATTGATAAGTACCAAATCAATGATGTGACTGCCGCTGAAGCTGGCAACACCGAGGGTTCGGGTTGATCGGCCGCGTAGCAATCACTGATCTCTCCCCCACAATTTACTTTGGGGGAGAATTTGTTCCTGTAAAAGCAATTGTTAATGAAGAAATTTTGGTTAGCGCAACTGTTGCTGGCGAAGGTCACGACTATCCGCAAGTTCAAGTAGTAACTCGTGATAGCAACGGTAAAGAATTATTTCGTGCAACAGCTATTGAACGTAACCCCGGGACTGATCGCTACGAAGCTTTAATCGCGCTACCTAAACTCGGTCGCTTCACCTTCGAAATTGAAGCTGCAATTGTTACCCAATATCGCACCGTGACCACTAATTCGCCGCAATTTCCGATCTACGTTGAACGCGAACGAGCTTTAGTTGGTGCCTGGTATGAATTCTTCCCACGAAGTGAAGGCGCCAGCATTAACAAAGATGGCACTTTCGCCAGTGGAAATTTCGGCACTGCAACAAAGCGGCTAAAAGCAGTAAAAGATATGGGTTTTGATGTCTTGTATATCCCACCGATTCATCCAATTGGTATATCTCACCGTAAGGGTCCAAATAACACTTTAACTGCTGGGCCAAATGATCCAGGTGTTCCATGGGGCATCGGAAATTCTGATGGTGGCCACGATGCGATTAATCCAGCACTTGGCACCATGAAAGACTTTGAAAGCTTTGTTAAAGAGGCAACTAAGTTGGGCCTTGAGATCGCACTCGATCTAGCTCTACAGACTTCACCCGATCATCCGTGGGTTAAAGAACATCCGAACTGGTTTAACTATCGCGCCGACGGCACGATTGCATATGCCGAAAATCCGCCAAAGAAGTATCAAGATATTTATCCGATTAACTTTGATGATGATTTTGAAGGGTTAGTTAAAGAGGTTTATCGAATCTGCGAACTTTGGATTAGTAAAGGTGTAACTATTTTTCGCGTGGATAACCCACACACTAAGCCCGTTTTGTTCTGGCAGACTTTGATTACAAAAGTAAATGCTAACTACCCAGAAATAGTTTTCTTAGCTGAAGCTTTTACTAAGCCAGCCATGATGCACGCACTCGGTAAAGCGGGTTTCCAACAGTCTTATACATATTTCACTTGGCGCACCACGAAGCATGAGCTAACTGAATACGGAAATGAAGTTTCACATCAAACAAGTGCGTTCTTCCGCCCTAATTTCTGGGTGAATACGCCAGATATCTTGCCGTTTCATTTACAAAGCGGAAATCCTGCCATGTTTGCTCTGCGTGCAGTTTTAGCTTCGACTTTGACGCCTTCATGGGGAATGTATGCCGGTTATGAGCTCTTTGAGCACCGAGTATTAAGTGAGGGCCGTGAAGAGTATTTAGATTCTGAAAAGTATCAGATTAAGGTGCGTGATTGGGAAGGCGCTAAGCAATCTCTAGTTCCACTAGTTACTAAGTTAAACAAAATCCGTAACGCTAATCGTGCTTTGCAACGTCTGCGCAATCTGCATTTCCATCACACTGATAATGAGGCAATAATCGCTTATTCCAAGCGTGATGGCGAGAATCTAGTTCTGGTAATCGTCAACCTTGACCCTTCTAATGCTCAAGCCACTGTGGTTCACTGGAACATGGAGTTATTGGGACTAACGGGTGATTCATTTGTGGTCGATGATCAGATAACTGGGAATTCTTTCAGTTGGAATCGCGACAGCTTTGTCAGCCTTGACCCCCGCGGCGATTACAACAATGTGGCTCACATTGCCGTGGTGCGGATCCCTTAACTAATGAGAATCTTTCGTCGAAAACCTCAGGTAGTAGCAAATCAACCTGGCGCTTTGGGCGAACTTGATCTTTATTTGATTGCCGAAGGTCGCCACGAGGAACTTTGGAAAGTATTAGGTTCACATGTTCAACGCGATGCTGAGGGAAATTTACTAGGTACCTCTTTTGCGCTCTGGGCACCAAATGCCCGTGACGTAAGTTTGATTAGTGATCTAAATTTCTGGGATCGCAACACGCATCGAATGTGGCGCATTGAAAATACCGGCATCTGGCAAATCTTTATTGCTGATTTAGCACCAGGTACTAAGTATAAATTTGCCGTGCATACCAATGATGGCCGTTGGGTAGATCATGCTGATCCCCTTGCCCGTGCCACCGAGATCCCACCACTAACTGCTTCAGTTGTCGAAGAGTCGAATTACCAATGGAGTGATCAGGATTGGATTGAGGCGCGAAGTAAATTTGAATCTTGGCGTAGCGCAGTTTCAGTTTATGAAGTTCATTTAGGTTCTTGGCGCTTAGGTTTAAGTTACCGCGATTTAGCAACCGAGTTAGTTACCTACTTACAAGAAACCGGCTTCACACATGTTGAATTCTTACCGGTTATGGAGCATCCGTATGGTCCGTCATGGGGCTATCAAGTTACTTCTTTCTTCGCACCGTCTTCTCGGTTTGGCTCCCCTGATGAATTTAAATATTTAGTTAACGCCTTGCACGAAGCCGGCATTGGCGTAATTCTCGATTGGGTGCCTGCTCACTTCCCGAAGGATGAATGGGCGTTGGCTAAATTCGATGGAACTGCCCTTTATGAGCATGCAGATCCGCGTTTAGGCGAGCATCCCGATTGGGGCACTTTGATCTTTAACTTTGGGCGCAATGAAGTCCGCAACTTCATCGTGGCTAGCGCGCTTTATTGGTTAACCGAATTCCACATTGATGGGCTGCGGGTTGATGCAGTTGCTTCGATGCTTTATCTGGATTATTCACGCAAAGCAGGCGAATGGGTTCCTAATAAATTTGGTGGCCGCGAAAACCTTGAAGCTGTGCAGTTATTGCAAGAGGCAACTTCTACGGCATATCGCACCCACCCTGGCATCATGATGATTGCTGAAGAATCAACGGCTTGGCCTGGCGTCACACGAAGTACTGATTCTGACGGAATTGGTTTTGGCTTCAAGTGGAATATGGGCTGGATGCATGATGCTTTGGAATATCTACAGCGCGATCCAATTCATCGGGTTCATCACCACAACGAGATAACTTTTTCAATTCTTTATGCCTGGTCCGAAAACTTTATGCTGCCACTTTCTCACGATGAAGTTGTACATGGCAAAGGTTCGCTAGTAAATAAGTTCCCGGGTGATCGTTGGCAGAAGCTCGCAACGCTGCGCGCTCTTTACGGTTTTATGTGGGCGCACCCTGGTAAGAAATTGCTTTTTATGGGTCAAGAATTTGCTCAAAATGATGAGTGGAGTGAATCCGCTGGCCTGCAGTGGCATTTAACGCAATACGCTGAACACAGCGGTGTTGCAAAAACAATTTCACAAATAAATAGCCTCTATAAATCAACTCCGGCTTTGTACCAAAAAGATACTTCACCCGAAGGATTCTCTTGGTTAGTTGGCAACGATGCTGCTAGCAACGTGCTCGCATTTACGCGCTGGGCAGATGATGGCTCGCCACTTGTCTGCATAACTAATTTCTCACCCGTGCCACATGAGAACTACCGCTTGCCAATGCCAAAAGCTGGAACCTGGCACGAAGTTTTAAATACCGATGATTTAGCTTTTGGTGGAAGCGGCGTAATCAATCAACCAGTCGATGTGACTGAAGGTTCTGATCTGGTTATTACCTTAAGAGTTGCCCCGCTTGCGACAATCTGGCTGAAATTAACTGCTAGTTAATACTGGCTTTAGCCGTTAGTTAGCGATTACTTTTCCTCGGCTTGCCCCTTGGCATTACCGCTTAATAGCGCCTTGGTAAATAGAGGTACAGATAGCACCATTATCGCTGGAATCAAGAGGGCAATAGCAAGAGAGGTGAATTGCGCAGTCCATGCAATTACCCATTTACCACCAAAAATTAGGAAATTATTAATCAAACCGATTTGTCCAATTACTACTGCGCTTGGAAATTCACTTCGGGCACTTGCCGCATTAAAGAAACTTGGCGTAATGAACGAAGTACCTATTCCAGCTACAAGGCAACCAAATGAGAACATACCAAAGGCCCAGTATTTATGAGTTTCGCCAAACAAAATCGCTGCTGTTATTCCAAGTAAGAAGAAGGTGCCACCGATCAAGGAACCAATATTGGCTGCTCGGTTAATTGGCACCTTAGTAATAATCTTTGAGATGTTTAGCCTGCCCACTATCAAGGCACTCATGAATAAAATGTAAGGCAGTGTTATCAGCCCGCCTTTGATTTCTAAATACTCACGGGCAAAAATATTTGACCAATCGCCTAAAGCAATCTCAAGAAGAATCGCACAAATCATACCGCCAGCAATCAGGCGATCGAATCGTAGCGATTTAAATATTTGTTTAACTGAATAGTGGTCATCTTCTAGTTTCGGTAAGAGCGCAATTGGTCGCAATTTGCGTATATATCTAATGGTTAAAATAAGAACTAAGACAAAAATAATATCTAGTTGTACCGAAGCTGAGATCCGGCCAATTAATAATCCGGAGCACAAACCAGTCATTACTGCGCCCATGGCCCAGATGCCATGTAGTTTCACAATTATTGGTTTGGTGGTACGAGTTTGACTATCAAAGGCCTGACTGTTGACTGAAATATGAAATGCCGAACTTGAAAAACCCATCAGAATTACAAGTGGGATAAATGCAACACTGGAAGATGTGTGCGCCATCAAGATAAGGCTTAGATAAAGAGCGTAAGTACTTGCTGTTAAAACTTTGTAACTACCAAGTTTATGTACGATATGTCCCACAGTAAGTAGGCTTATAAATGCACCTACATTTCCTAAGCTGATAATTGAGCCAAATTGACCATTTGTTAGCCCTAATTTCTCCTTAAAATCAG
>RFRA01000070.1 GCA_009924725.1 Actinomycetota bacterium | reverse complement strand
AAAATCAGTAACTTCTGAAAGTGGCGCAATTGCCACCTCGATTTATTTGGCTAAATCTGGAAAATTACGCATTACCAGTGCAGGAAGTTGGGAACGTGGCGCTGGCTTAAGTTCGGAAATATCAATAACAGTAAACCCACGTCTAAATATTGTCGCCCCAACTTCAGCCAAGGCTGGCACTGCATTTAAAGTAATCGTTGCAGCCGCCCCAACAACTGCCGGGACTCAAGTTGCACTGCGGCGCTTTGATGGAAAGGTTTGGAATACGGTTAGTTTGCTGCCGTTATTGGCTAGTGGTACCGAACTTAGCCAAAACGAATTGATTCGTGGCATATATAGCTACCGAGTATTGGTTTTTAACAGCGCTGATTCGACCGAATCGACCTCTGCGCCATTTACCGTAGTCGTTAGATAGCCGTTCTTGGTTAGCGCAGGTCAAATAGCTCAATGCTAAAGAATGCACTGCGAGGTGAAATGATTGGGACATGGGTAAGTTAAAACCGCAACCGACTGTTTCTGAGGAAACTGTTGCCGAGATCAGTGCGATTTTTAGCTCTGATCGCCCTTGGGTAGTTGTAGTTTGGGATGACCCAATTAATTTAATGACTTATGTGACATATGTGTTTATGACCGTTTTTGGTTTTTCGAAAGAGAAAGCAACTGAGTTAATGTTGCAAGTTCATAATGAAGGTAAATCAATTGTTGCCAAAGGCGCGCGCGAAGAAATGGAACGCTATGTTCAGCGCCTTCACGAATACGGGCTTTGGGCAACTATTGCCCGCGAGGACCAAATCTAATGACGCCTACCGAAGGTTTCTTAAGACACGGTAGCGATTCTTACATCGCCAATTTTGCCGAGACCGAACGCGAGGTATTAGTTAATTTAGTGCAGCAGGTTATTGAAATATTGGCCGAACGCCATGATCACGCAAATGAAGATCCACTGGCCGCAATGGTTGGCATTACCACCCATGATTCTCCACCTGATGATGAAGTCTTGCTACGCCTTTTACCGAATGCTTATCAAGATGGAGTAGATGCTGCGGAATTTCGCCGTTATACCGAAAGTACTTTGCGCGATAAGAAACGTGCGCATGCAATGTCGATTCGCATGATGTTGTTAAGTGCAACCGATGGTGATGTGGTTCTTGATTTTGAGAACGCCCAAGCTTGGCTAGGTGGCCTAAACGATGTGCGCTTAGCCCTTGGAGTACGACTTAAAGTTGATCAAAATTCACCCGAAGATCTTGAATTACTGGCACCAGATGATCCGATGCGAGCTGTTTATGCGGTCTACACCTGGTTGGGCTGGTTACAAGAAACTCTGGTTGAAGCGCTTATGGACGAAGCGAGTTCTTAAAAGCACGCAGATCAAATTTCGCTGTGGTTGCCATGTGCGGAACTGTAAGCGCCCAGATGATTACCAAAATCACCCAGAGGAAATCTCGGGAAACTTCGGTAGTGCCCCGGGCAACGAAAATTATGCCGATCACAAATATTCCGAGTATCGCGTAAAGCCCAGGTATCACAGCGGTGAAAAAAATTGCTAACGGTTTTTCAGTTGAAACTTTCGCCATTGCTCTCGGCAATTTAGGAACCAACCGAGCTGTATGCCGAATTGCATGCCAAAGGCCAAAGTAAACTGCAAAGGCAACTAAAGGGGGTGCGACGAAAGAGAGTGCCAACAACAAAATCAAATCAAGTGCAAGTAAATAGCCCCGAGTGATAACCAGCAGCAAAGTTGAAAACACGGCAATTATGAGCGTTGAATTTCTGAGCAACTCGGTAAAGCTCCCAGCCCACTCAATCAAAGTTGGGTTTAGTTCTTTCAGTACATCAAGAGTTCGCTGATCAGTTAGCGGCAGTACAACTGGCAAGAACCCAGCTGGAATTGCATAGCTAGTAATAGCAATATTTGAGTAGCCGGCTCTCTTCTCTGCTGCTCGGCCTTCGTTAGCAAATGCTGAATCACCAAAACCAAAATGCAGCGCACTCATGAGAACTACCAGTTGAAAGCCAACCAGATTCCATTTTGCGATAGCTAATGCAGCAACAATGGCAATTAAAGTGTAGATGGCAATAAATGCGATAAATTTTTTGGTGGAATCACGGGGGATTGCAATCAAATGATCGATAGCGCCATGTGGAATGCCAATCGCCAGCGCAATAACAGCTAAAGCAACTTGAGCTTTTATGGTTAGCTCAAAGTTAGTCAATTCGAGTCCGGCAAATAGAAGAACTGCAATAGCTGCCATAGCTCTGGAAAATAGGCCGGCCCCTTGATAAATTCTAAAAAGAGTCTGGCTCATGGCTACAGATTAGGCTCAAATTGATCGGATTGCGAGAGGATTAGGTGTGGAAAATCTGCACTACTCATATGTCTTGATTTTCGTGGCAATCTGCGCGATCGGAGTGAATTTCGGATTTAGATTGCAATTTTCCAAAAAACTAAAGTTATTCCTCCTTACAGATTCGCTAATCCTAGTTATCTATTTGATTTGGGATTTTTGGGCAGTTAGCAAAGGAAGTTGGTTTTTTGATCCAAATCAAATATTAGGAGTCATGCTCCTAGGCAAGTTACCCATTGAAGAAGTTTTATTCTTCATAATTGTGCCCATGATGTCTGTAATCACTTACTTGGCACTAACTAAATTAACTGGGTGGTCAAAGTACAACTATGAGGGTAAAAAGGATTCGAATGATCTACTCTGATATTGCCCTTAGTGCGGTATTTGTAGCCGTTGTACTTGATCTATTTCTGCTTAAATCCAGAATGATGACCAGAGGAATATTCTGGTTAACTTACTTTTTAATTTTGCCATTTCAGTTACTAACTAATTGGTGGCTGACTTCGAACAAAATAGTCATGTATTCAGATACTGAAATCATCGGTCAGCGGTTAGCTGGAGCACCAATCGAGGATTTATTATTTGGTTTTTCGATGATCCTCTTAACAATTTCAGCTTGGGAGTTCTTCAAGCGTCGTCTTAACGAACTATAAAATCAGTTAACAAAGGCGAAAACTAAAGCCAGCCCACCAACCACGCCCCAGAAATACATAGCCACTTTTGAATTTAGCTTAGCGGCAAGGGTTTTGTTGAAGGTGATTGCAAAGAGGATCAGTCCAGGAACTATCACATATGCGCTATTTGTTATTACGCCAGCTTCATCACGTTGGTAGCTCCAGTTGATACAGCCTGTTGCTATTAGGGCGTAGGCCCACATGCGGTAGTTGTTAATAATTTTGAGTTTTCCTTTCAACCGGTCAGTAATTTAATTCTAATCTGTCTTTCCAGATTCTGATCAAGGTATAAAAAAAGAGGGAAGGCGGTTTCCCGCCTTCCCTCCTGCAAGATTAAACTTGCAATTTATAACTTAGTGATCTTCCTTCATGCCTTCTGCCATTGACTTCATGCGAGCGATCTTTAGAATTGTTAGACCGAATACGCACTTAGCTAGAACGTCAGCGATTGTGTAACCAACCTGTACGCCAACGAATTGTTCTGCTGAAGCCATTCCTTCGCCCATACCAAGGATGTATGAAACTGGGTAAACGCCCCAGGTCGCAATTAGAAGTAGGCGCAAGCGACCAACGGTTGCTGCAACACCTTCTGGTTGACGATCTAATGACTTACCAAGCTCTACGAATAGTACGTAAAGGATGTATAGGAATGGAAGTGTTGATAGAACACCGTAAAGGATCTGTGTGTTCTGGTCGTTTGAGATTTCACCTGGGTAACCAAGTGCGATCATTGCAGCTGATGCTGGAACCAAACGAGTGATGAGTGACTTTGAAACTTCCTTTGCAAGTGCAAGCACTGCAACAACTTCTACTAGAAGTAGAGGAACAGTTAGTAGCCAGTCAACATAACGATATGCCTCATTGAATGCACCCTGATCGCCTGAAACCTTAACGGCCATGCCAGTTGATGCGTGATCGAATGAGTTGAAGATACGCCAGTAGTGGTAGCCAGCAATGAATGTAACCATTGATGACATTACAAGGGCGTTGCGGTACTTAGGCAATACTCGTGCTTGTGACACAAGCGTGTACACGGTGCATGCAAGCATTGAGATTAAACCGAATGAAAATACGTTATAAACGAGGTTCCATTGGTTTGAGTCTAGATTAATCATCTAATTAAGCCTCCGTGGGGCTTTGTAAAACCAGACCTCGGGCGAGGCTGGCGTTCGAATCAGAAAACGTATCTGCCAGACGAGAGATCATATGAAGGTCTCGTATAACTAACGCAGTTCTATTCAAACCAAGGTAAATGGTGCGCCTGATTTAGGGATTTCGCAAGAATAAATGCGACTTATTCGCAACTTTTTTTAATATTTACCAACGGGTAGACTAATTTTCATCAGGTCAAGGGTTATTTCAGAGGGTTATCACTAGATTTTTCAAAATCTGAGTTACCATCAAAAAAGGACAAAAAAGACACATGAGCGCTGTGAGCGGTTTACAAATCCCGCAAGAGATGGCCGATGCGATGTTGGCCCAAGCCCGAGCCGAATATCCGAATGAGGCCTGCGGTGTGATCATTGGTCGCGAGGGAAAGGCTGAACGACTTAAGCCGATGTTCAATGCAGCCGCGTCACCAACTTTTTATGAATTTGATCCGAAAGATTTGTTAGCTCTCTATCGCGAAGTTGACGATAATGATGAAGAAATAATCGTTATTTATCATTCGCATACTGAAACTGAAGCTTATCCATCTCGCACAGATATCTCTTATGCCAGCGAACCAGGTGCGCATTATGTATTGGTATCTACCCGCGAAGAGATTGCACCTGCAACCGAATTTCGTTCGTATCGAATAATTAATAGTGTAGTTACTGAAGAGCCAGTTGAATTCATTCGTTAAAGTTTAAATTAATCGGCGCTGAATAGTTTTATTCAATTTCAATTTGTATCAATACCAATAACTAGAGAGAATTAGATCATGAGCGCAACTGTCGAAGTACGTATCCCAACCATTCTTCGCCCTTTCACAAAAGAGCAGAAGTTAGTTTCGGCAACTGGCGCAGATCTGGCAGCGGTAATTGCCGACCTTGAGGCTCAATATCCAGGGTTAGCTGATCGCCTACTTGAAAATGGCGTACTACGTCGCTTCATTAATGTTTACATAAATGATGAAGATGTTCGATTCATCGGTTCGTTAACTGCGCAATTAAAGAGCGGTGACTCAATCACCATCTTGCCCGCAGTCGCTGGTGGCTAATAATGGCTCGCTTTGATTCGCTCGCAGACTCTGTCGGGCACACACCGCTAATTGGCTTGCCGCGTCTTTCACCTGCGCCGAACGTTCGGCTATGGGCGAAGATGGAAGATCGAAACCCAACTGGTTCAATTAAAGATCGCACCGCGATTTCCATGATCGATGCGGCTGAACGAGATGGTTCGTTAAAACCTGGCGCCACAATTCTGGAACCAACAAGCGGTAACACTGGAATTTCATTAGCGATGGCAGCAAAAGTTCGCGGGTATAAATTAATTTGTGTAATGCCCGAAAACACTAGCCCTGAACGCAGACAGCTGCTTGAAATGTGGGGCGCAAAAATAATTTCATCACCCGCCGCAGGTGGCTCTAATGAGGCAGTACGTATTGCAAAAGAACTAGCTGCCCAAAATCCAGAATGGGTTTTTCTATATCAATATGGAAATCCCGCAAATACCGAAGCCCACTATCGCGGAACTGGCCCTGAAATTTGGCAAGATTTGCCAACGATCACGCATTTTATTGCCGGGCTTGGAACCACTGGCACGTTAATGGGTGCTGGCAAATATCTACGAGAACAAAATCCAGATATTGCAATTGTTGCAGCCGAACCACGTTACGGCGAAGTGGTTTATGGATTAAGAAATATCGATGAAGGTTTTGTCCCAGAACTTTATGACGCAACGGTTTTAACTAGACGCTTTTCAGTGGGTGCTGAAGATTCAGTACGGCGAGTGCGTGATCTATTAGAAATCGAAGGAATCTTTGCAGGTAT
>RFRA01000069.1 GCA_009924725.1 Actinomycetota bacterium | reverse complement strand
ATACGCCTACTAAGCCATCGATTGCACCTACGACCGATAGTTCAAAGGTGAAAGTAAATAATCTAAAGCCTGGTCAAAAGATCAAGGTAACTGTAAAAGTTAAGGCTAGATAATGCGTAAATTACTTCTGCTAGTTTTGTTATTTTTAAATCTTTCCGTTTTGCCAAGCTGGTCAGCAGATAACGTGATCATTGATCGAATCACGGCAGCTGAAGCTGAAGAGTTAGATCTTCAGATCCCGGATGACGTTCCCCCAGGTTTTCATTCCGTTGAAATTGAAGTTTATGATGAAGGCGGAACGTTAAGTAAACAAGATATTGTTTTTTGTAAGAACCTATCTGGTGAGATTCGCTGGGATAATAAATGTCCCGATGTAACTGAGCTTTGGGCGTATGAAGATTTAATGAAAATTAAAGAACGTGAAAAACTTCCTGCTTATAGCCCTGCCCAAGAACCTGAAAAAACACAAGATCTTCAAGTAGCAGCTTTTGCTGCATTGGCTGCACTTTCTGCCGCTGGTGCTGCTAAAGAAAAAGAGAGCAAAGAAAGCGAAGAAGAACAAAGTGGCGACGAAAAGGAACAAGAAGATCTCGCGTCGGTTGATTCTGGAAAGCTTGCACTAATTAAGCGTGACCCAGGGCGAGGCGATCTATCTAAAACTTGGCAGAATCCTTATACCGACGAGAGTGATTACCTTTTTGTCGCAGCCGCTTATAAGGCATCAGGTCGGTCACCTTTATTGGCTCGGACCTTGGCTGATGGCAGCTATTTACGGGCTATTTTGGGCTCTTTTGCCAACTTCTTATATCCCATAGCGGCCTTATTGGGGCTTACTGCGCTAATTGATGTTGGAGCGCAAGCAATGGCGCCAGCACTTGGAATCATCTTGGCAATTGTTGTGGTCGGAATTCTTGATGCATTCGCCGGCTTCACGGCAGCGGCAATCTTCTTCCTTGGTGTGTTTATTACTGGCCATATGGGTACACGTCACGAACTATTGACCGTGGCTGGCTTGATGGTCATCTTCTTTGCGCCAGCACTATTGGCCAGTGCGGTGCGTCCATTGCGCAGATTGGTAAGCAATAGCGAAGAAGGCTGGGAACGTATCACTGACTACGCGCTAGCAATTTTACTAACTGGCTGGGCCGTAGAGAAAATGGTTAATGCGCTAAATGGTTTAGCCTCAGTGCAGCTGGCAATTACTTTCCAAGCAACCACCATTGCAATCTGGTCTGCTGTTCTAGTTGGAATTCGCATCGCGCTAGAAGATATCGCCACTTATCATTATCCCGTTCGCTTGCAAGCAGTTACCGCGCAACTACAAGATCCTGACCAGTCTCAGAAGATTATTTCTCTGATGATCAAAACCTTCATCTTCGTAATGCTGGCAACACCATTTGTGGGCTTTAACATTCAGCTGCTTTTGGGAACAGCGCTCTTTGTATTCCCTAGTATCGCTAACATGACATTTGCCAAGAAGCTACCTAAGTTCCCAAATATTCACTGGCTCATACCTACAGGCGCTTTCAAGATTGTTGCCATGGTTTTTGTTGGGTTCGTATTCTCAAACTGGGTACAAGGTCAATTCAGTAATCCGCAAACATTCCTTAAATGGAGTTTTGTAATTCTAACTTTCCCGGGAATCTTCTTTGCCATTCTGGGTTGGATTGCTAAAGCACCAGAGAAGAGTTGGCGCGCAGATAAGAACGGCCAGATTGCATACCGAATTCTCGGTGTTGTGATATTCCTATTGGTCGTTCAAATTGTGCGTGGCGTAGATCTAACTAGCTGGCTCTAAAACCCTTGATTTATAAGGGCTTTACTTCATAAATAGAGCGTTTAGGCGCTTAGTTGTGAAGAATAATCCGACACAAATCATCACCAAGAAATATGTCACGTTTACTAACAAGTGAACGCTGAACTCTCCGGCCATAGCTCTTGTTACTAACTCAATTCCCTGACGCAAGGGCAGCGCCTTGATGATTGCTTGCCCCCAACCTGGAAATACGGTTAGTGGATAGAAGGCACCCGAGAAAAGAAACATTGGCAAAAGGAAAATGTAGAAGAAGTTCATCTGATGATGTGACTTCATATATGAAGTTATAGCCATACCAAATGAGGCAAAACCAAAAGCAACAATTATTGCTGCGGGAATAGCCAAGATTCCCCACCATGTTGTAATCAATCCGAGCGCTGACATGATTATGGTGAAGGCTGTTGCATATGCACCACCACGCATTAGCGCCCAGGCAATTTCACCGAGCGCTACATCTAGTGGTCCAAGCGAAGTGGCCAACATTGCGTTGTACAAACGACTCTCGTTTAATTTGAAAAACACATTCCAAGTTGAATCAAGTAGCGCGCCGTTCATGGCACTTGATGCGAGCAAGCCTGGTGCTATAAAAGCGGCATAGGAAACTTGTCCGGTTGTAGTGCTGATATTTCCGACTAGAGCTCCTACGCCATAGCCAAAAGAAAGCAAATAAAGGACGGGCTCGAGAAAACCGCTTACGACAGCAATCCAAGCCGATGACTTAAACGATATCCAATTACGTAAAAGAACTTGTTGCGGGCGGCCAGCAAAATATTTGTCGCCAAACTGGCCAAGTCGGCGTTCGGAAAGTTCAACGGCGGTTGAGCTCATCTCACTTCTCCAATCGCGCTGCGAAGATGCGGAAAGAAGCAGTCAAGCCAATGAAGATCATGGCGGACAAGACAAAGAAGTGCATAAACAGAGCCGGCCCGCTTACCGGGTAGTCATAGGTCAAATAGCGGCCAATTTCGGTGGCGTGCCAAAGTGGTGATAACCAGCCGAAAAACTGCAAGAAAATAGGCATTTGTGAGAGCGGATAGAAGGTGCCAGAGAATAAAAACATTGGAATCATGATGAAGCGACCCACAATGGTGAAGAAGAAATCCTCTTTCTCGATCTTTCCGGCTAGCGCCAACATGACAGCAGCCATAGCAGCGCCTGCAAATAGCGCAGCCGGCATAGCGAGCCATGCAGTACTTGATTCAAGAGCCCCAAAATAATAAAGAGCGATCCAATAAATCACAACCGAAACTGAAGTTCTAACCATTGCGGCGATAAAAAGCCCAAGTGAAATTTGTCTGGCTGTAATTGGCGTCGAGCGCATACCGAAGAAAGTTCGTTCCCATTTGAATCCAGCCATGGTTGGGAAAATCACTTCGTCGCTACTTCCTTGAATTGCAGCACTAGCAAGCAGAGCTGGTGCTAAGAAAGTTAAGTAACTAACGCCATCGACACCTTTATTCGCATCAATTAATGAGCCAACCCCGATACCAATTGAAACTAGATAGAGAGTTGGATTAATTACAGCTGCAAAGAAAATGATGCCGGCCCACTTAGCCATATTGCGAATACGAGCTTCAGCAACATGTAGAGTTCCAAACCTTGAAACTTTGCGAATGTTAATAGTGCTCACTATTCAACCAAAGATCGTCCGGTTAATCGCAAGAACACATCTTCTAGTGAACTACGACGAACTAGTGAAGTATTTGGGTGAATCCCCTTGGCTGCAATTTGTTCTAATAAATGTTCGCCATCTTCGGCATAGAGCAAGATTCGATCAGGAAGTACTTCAATTCGCTCGGCTAGTGGACGGAGAATTTCAACCATTTCGTGATTTTTATCAGAGCCGAATCTAACTTCTAGAACTTCTTTCGTTGAGTAATCCTTAATCAACTGAGCTGGGCTATTTTCAGCCATGATCTTGCCTTTATCCATCACGATTAAGCGATCACAGAGTTGCTCAGCTTCATCCATGTAGTGAGTGGTAATAAGTAGCGTCACACCTTGTTCTTTAAGGCGGAATAAGCGGTCCCAAAGAATGTGGCGAGCTTGTGGATCTAATCCGGTAGTTGGCTCATCCAACATCAAAATATCAGGCTCGCTCACTAGTGATCTAGCGATAGTTAAGCGTCTTTTCATACCACCGCTGAGCGCCTGAACTTTTGTATCTTTTTTCTCTTCCAACTGAGCAAATTCAAGTAGTTCCGGAATCTTCTTATTAATAAAGCTGGATGAAAGACCGAAGTAACGTCCGTAAATAAAAATATTTTCAGAGACGGTTAATTCAACATCTAGATTATCTTGCTGCGGTACAACGCCTAAGTGAGCGCGAATTTGTGGGCCATTAACTTCGGGATCTTTTCCTAAGATGGTCAGAGTGCCAGAGGTACGAACCGATGTTGCACCAATAATGCGCATAGTCGTCGATTTACCAGCACCGTTTGGTCCCAAGAAGCCAAATGATTCACCTTTAGCGACATCAAAATCGATTCCATCAACGGCTACAAAATCACCATAGGTTTTTGTTAGCCCTCGGGCATGGATTAGTGATTTGGTCATTGGACAATCCTACTAATTTATCGGGCAAATAGGATAAATTCACTCCTATGAAAGTTATCTTGTGGCATCTACGCAAGAGTCTTTTAGAGCTTTTTCCAACCAGACGATATCGCCTAATTCTGATCAGCCTTATTCTCATTGCTGCATCAATCTCAGTCTCTGAACTACTGGTAGCTAAGTTATTTACCCAGATTATTCTGCATGAAGGAGAAATTGATAAGTCAACTCTAGCCTTAACGATGATTGGCTTTTTTCTATTTTATGGCTTTACTCGGATTGGACAATTTGGGCAGCGAATCTATCGAGTCAGAGTATTTGATCGGGCATTTAAAGAAAATGACATCGAACTAACAACCGGCAAAGAAAACTGGCGCTGGACACAAGCTTTTGAAATGACAAATGTTTCTAGCGTGCTAACGCAAGTTGGCGTAGTGCTACTTTTCTTCTTTTACTTTAACTGGGTTTTCGCGTTACTTGATTTATTGATGATCTTAATTGTGCTAGAGATTCTTGGTCGTTTATTTAGCAATCAAATAGAGATACAACGAACTTTTGCGAAAGCTCAAAAAGATAAAATGAAAGTTGACAATTTCCTGCGAGTTGGTAGTCGAATTAAGTCTGGCGAAATTGGAACCTTACTTGCTGGATTTGCGATGATAATTTTATTAGGTGCTCTCTTTTACTTAAACTATATTGGCGATATCAGCGCGTCTAATACCGTGGTTTTATTTTTTGGTTTACGAATGCAAACCTCGAATTTATCGAGTATCTCAACTGGCTTGATGAGATTTGCTCGCGCAAAAACTCATAGCGAATAAAATTTAGTCGCGAAGCGCTTTAGCTAAAGATCTAAAATCTTCAACTAATTTGTCAATTTCGGCCTGGCCATGCGCCAATGAAATCAACCACTGCTCATCAAGGCCCGGAGGCGTAATGATTCCGCGGTTAAGTGACCATAACCAAGAGAGTTCAGCTACCTGGAAGTCAGTTGCTTTGTAATCACGATAGTTTCTAACTGGCGTCGTTGACCAAGTAATACAGCCTTTTACGCCAAAACCAACTGTGTGTGCAGGCAAGTTGTACTCATCAATAATTTCATTGATGCGAACAAGTGCTTGCAGATTAAGTGCTTCAGCCGTTGCTAGAGCTTCAGGTGTACAAATTTTATCGATAGCGCGAATACCCGCCATTGCTAGCGGATTTCCGTTAAAAGTACCGAAATGACCTAGCCGGCCATCAGTAACAGCTTGCATATATTTTTCTTTTCCACCGAATGCAGCAACCGGAACACCGCCACCAATAGATTTAGCAAGCGTTATCAAATCTGGTTGTACCCCAAGACGCTGAGCGGCACCTTGGTATCCAGCAGTTAAGCCAGTTTTAACTTCATCAAAAATCAAAATGATGCCGTATTGATCACATAGTTGGCGAACAGATTCGAGATAGCCAGCATCTGGCAGCACGATGGCAATGTTTTCGAGAACTGGCTCGAGAATAAAGCAGGCGATGTTGTCAGCGTGTGCTTGGAATACCCGCTCTAACGATTCGATGTTGTTAAATGGCACTACATAAACATCACCAGTAACTGTTCCAACATTTGGAACCGGTGTGGGATTATCAGCATCGCCGACTTCAGACAAACTTGGCTTACAAGAAACCAT
>RFRA01000068.1 GCA_009924725.1 Actinomycetota bacterium | reverse complement strand
GGGTCGTAAGCCGGCAAAATTGCGCCACCCGGAATACCGAACATGACATCGACGCCAGCTGCTTCCAAACTGTTGACTAGGCTTTGGGCTCCAGTTACTTGACTCATCTTCGTTACTCCTTTCGCTCTCTTCGCTTTCTAGGACTGCGGTAAACGGTTAAATGAAAAAACCCTCAGTTTCAACTGAGGGTAGCGCGCGATCGATGTTGCTAGATCGCACGCTTTGGGATCACCACTGATGAACTCATGCTCATATTCTCCAATGGTCGAGCGTATGAGTCAACCCCTGAGATCGTCATCTCAAATTATGAGAGGGTCTACTGGGTCACAGTCTTATTCGCAGACGGCTCCCTTTGATGCCGAGCCGACTGTTTTTGTAAATTTTGCCAAGACCCCGCGGGTGTATTTATGTGCAAGTGGCTTCCAGCCGACTTTGCGGGCTTCGAGTTCAGCAGGATCAACTAAAAGATCTAGCGTCCGTGCCTTGATATCGATGCGCACTAGGTCGCCATCTTTTATGAATGCAATAGGGCCACCATCGACAGCCTCTGGTGAAATGTGGCCGACGCAAAGTCCAGTTGATCCGCCCGAGAAGCGGCCATCTGTTAATAGCAAAGTTGATTTACCAAGACCAGCGCCTTTAATCGCACCAGTAACCATTAACATCTCGCGCATTCCGGGTCCGCCCTTAGGTCCTTCATAACGAATGACCACAACGTCGCCTGCTTTAACAGTTCCGTTTTCTACTGCTTTCATCGCTTCGGGTTCGCGTTCGAATACTCGAGCTGGTCCTTCAAACTTTTCAATACCGATACCTGCGGTTTTGCAAACGGCTCCTTCAGGTGCCAGTGAGCCACCCAAAATAGTTATTCCGACATCGGTTGATAAAGGTTTTGAGATTGCGTGCAAAATATCGCCATCAACATCTGGCGGATTAATTCCAGCCAGATTTTCCGCCATAGTTTTTCCAGTAACCGTCATTACATCTCCGTGCAACAAACCTGCATCTAGCAATGCTTTCAGCACAACTGGGACGCCACCAACTTTGTCCATATCTGACATTACGTAGCGGCCAAATGGTTTTAGGTCACCAAGTAACGGAACTTTTGAACCAATGCGATGGAAATCATTTAACTCTAGATCCACTTCGGCTTCGTGAGCTATCGCAAGTAAGTGCAAAACTGCATTGGTAGAGCCACCTAGCGCCATTAAAATCGTGATGGCATTTTCAAAAGCTGGCTTAGTCAAAATATCGCGAGTGGTTATTCCTTGACGAATTAGTTCGACAACTGCTGCGCCTGACTTGACTGCAAATGCATCACGTCGACGATCGACCGCTGGCGGTGCTGCTGAACCTGGTAGCGATAGACCGATTGCTTCGCCAATTGAAGCCATCGTGTTAGCTGTATACATGCCGCCACAAGCACCTTCGCCAGGACAGATTGCACGTTCGATGCGATCAACTTGTTCTTTTGAAATTAAGCCGCGCGCACATGCGCCAACTGCTTCAAAGGCGTCGATGATTGTTACGTCTCTACCATCTAACTGACCAGGCAAAGTTGAACCTGCATAAACAAATACTGATGCGACGTCGATACGCGCTGCTGCCATCATCATGCCGGGCAGAGATTTATCGCAACCAGCAAATGTAACCATGCCATCAAAACGTTCAGCTTGCATAACTGTTTCAACTGAGTCGGCAATTACTTCGCGGGAAACAAGCGAGAAGTGCATACCTTCGTGACCCATTGAAATTCCATCAGAAACTGAAATGGTTCCAAATTGCATTGGGAAACCACCGGCATCGAGTACGCCCTGCTTTGATGCTTTGGCTAAGCGATCGAGGGAAAGATTGCAAGGCGTGATTTCATTCCAGGATGACGCGATGCCAATCTGAGGTTTCACCCAATCTTCATCACCCATTCCAACTGCGCGCAACATTCCACGATTTGGAGCACGTTCTAAGCCATCAGTTACCAGACCGGAGCGAGGTTTCATATTAGACATGTTGGAATTCTAACCTGTGATGAGCAATACGTCGCGAAATTTATGCTTGACCAAGGTGGCCGAGCAACAGCTCTCGTACGCGAGCAGCATCTGCTTGGCCCTTTGTCTCTTTCATGACTGCGCCAATTAGCGCGCCAGCTGCCGGCAAGTGACCATTGCGAACTTTTTCAGCAGTTTCAGCTTGTTCAGCGCAAACTTTTTCAATTGCTGCCAAAAGTGCGCCGTCATCATTAACAACTTTAATGCCGCGCTTGCTTACAACTTCAGCAGGTGTTCCTTCGCCAGCGATTACGCCTTCAACAACTTGGCGGGCAAGTTTGTCGGTTAGTTCACCCTTTTCAACCAGGGCCACAATTGCAGCAACATCAGTTGGCGTGATCGCAAGATCTGCAATTGCAGTATCGCGTTCATTAGCCAGACGGGAAATTTCACCAAGCCACCATGAACGAGCTTTAGTTGGATCTGCCCCAAGTGCAACGGTTGCTTCGACAATGCCCAATACATCGGCATTAATCATTGCTTCCATCTCTTTAGCCGGCACGTTCCAAGCCTCTTGTAAACGTTTGCGATGAAGTGATGGTCGTTCTGGAATTCCAGCACGAAGTTCTTCGACCCAAGCCGCGTCCGGTGCAACTGGAACTAGATCGGGTTCTGGGAAATAGCGGTAATCCTCAGCTTGCTCTTTTGAGCGACCTGAGCGAGTTAAACCAGTGTCTTCTTGGAAGTGACGAGTCTCTTGAACTACGCGCTCGCCCTTATTTAATAGTTCAGCATGGCGAATCATTTCACCGCGTACTGCGCGCTCTACCGAACGAAGGGAGTTAACGTTTTTAGTTTCTGAGCGAGTACCCAAAACATCAGAGCCTATTAGACGCAATGAAACGTTGGCATCGCAACGAAGTGAGCCCTGCTCCATCTTCACATCAGATACACCCAGGCCGCGCAAAATATCGCGCAGTTCGCTTACATAAGCTTTCGCAACTTCTGGTGCGTACTTACCTGTGCCCGGCACAATCTTGGTAACGATTTCAACTAATGGAATTCCAGCGCGGTTGTAATCAAGCAATGAGTAATCCGCACCATGGATACGTCCAGTTGCACCACCTACGTGAAGTGATTTACCAGTGTCTTCTTCCATGTGTACGCGTTCAACTTCAACGCGGAATTGCTTTGGGCCTTCATCAGTTTGAATCTCAACATCGACATAGCCATCAACGCAGATTGGCTCGTCATATTGCGAGATCTGGAAGTTCTTAGGCATATCTGGGTAGAAGTAATTCTTGCGAGCAAAGCGACTAAACGGTGCGATTGAACAGTTAAGCGCAAGACCAATCTTGATGGTTGATTCGATCGCTTTTTCATTAACCGTTGGCAGAGCACCAGGCAGAGCTAAACAAACTGGGCAAGTTTGGGTATTTGGTTCAGCACCGAAAATTGTGCTGCAACCGCAGAACATCTTGGAATTAGTATTTAGTTCAACGTGAACTTCAAGGCCAAGTACTGGTTCGTACTTTGCTACAACATCATCGTAGGTAAGGCTCACTTGGCACCTCCTAGAACTGGAGCTTTATCCAGTAACGGTGCGCCCCACTTACTTAGTAGCGCTGCTTCAAGAGCTGCGCCAACTGAGTACATGCGCTCATCTTTCATAACTGGTGACATGATCTGGAAACCAACAGGTAGGTCGTCTTCATCAGCTAAACCTGAAGGTAGTGACATGCCGCCAATACCTGCCATGTTTACCGGAATAGTTGCAATGTCATTTAGATACATCGCAAGTGGATCATTGGCTTTCTCGCCGATTTTAAATGCTGTAGTTGGGCAAGTTGGTGAGACCAAAACATCGGCCTTGGCAAATGCGCTAGTGAAATCTTGAGTAATCAAGGTGCGAACCTTTTGCGCGCTACCGTAATAAGCATCGTAGTAACCAGATGAAAGTGCGTAAGTACCCAAAATAATGCGGCGCTTTACTTCTTTTCCGAAACCAACTTCGCGAGTTAAGTTCATAACTGACTCAGCAGAAGCACCATCAACATCGCCAACGCGCAGGCCATAACGCATAGCGTCAAAGCGAGCGAGGTTAGATGAACATTCAGATGGTGCAATTAAGTAATAAGCAGCAAGAGCGTATTCAAAGTTAGGTGCTGATACTTCAACAATTTCAGCGCCAGCTTTAGCAAGAAGCTCAAGGGATTCTTCAAAGCGAGCGCGAACGCCGGCTTGATAACCATCGCCATTAAGTTCTTTAACAACGCCGATCTTCATACCCTTTACATCGCCAGATTTAGCTGCGGTAACAACTTGTGGCACCGGTGCATTAATACTGGTCGAATCTTTTGGATCATGACCAGCAATTGCTTCATGTAATAGCGCTGCATCTAGCACTGTGCGCGCACAAGGACCGGCTTGATCAAGCGAAGATGAGAAGGCAACTAGACCAAAACGAGATACGCCACCGTAAGTTGGCTTAACACCGACAGTGCCAGTAACTGCTGCCGGTTGGCGAATTGATCCGCCAGTATCGGTACCAATCGCAAGCGGTGCTTCAAAAGCAGCCAATGCAGCAGATGAACCGCCACCAGAACCGCCAGGAATACGAGTTAGATCCCATGGATTATGAGTAGGACCGTAAGCTGAATTTTCAGTTGATGAACCCATTGCGAATTCATCCATGTTGGTCTTACCTAAAATAACAATGTCATTCTTCTTTAAGTTAGCAACCACTGTTGAGTCATACGGTGGACGCCAGCCTTCAAGAATCTTGGAACCACAAGTTGTTGGGATACCTTTTTGCGCCATGACATCTTTAAGCGCAAGTGGTACACCAGCTAGTGGTGAAAGTTTTTCACCCTTTGCGCGCTTGGCATCAATAGCCGCAGCTTGAGCAAGTGCACCTTCGGTATCGACGTGCAGGAACGCATGAACATCAGTATCAACACTTGCGATGCGATCAAGGTGTGCTTGAGTCAGAGCGACTGAAGTAACTTCACCGGCAACAAGTTTGGCGGCCATCTCGGCTGCAGTTGAGCGAATCACTCTTCACCCAAAATCTGGGGCACACGGAACCGCTGCTCTTCTTGCGCAGGTGCGCCAGAGAGTGCTTCTTGAGGAGTAAGACTTGGCACAACTACATCTGCGCGAAATACATTGCGAAGTGGCAGCGGGTGTGAAGTGGCCTCGACGTCGGCGCCAGCAACTTCTTGCACGCGAGCAACTGCATCGAGAATGACGGTGAACTCATTTGAGAGAGCGACTAGCTCTTCTTCACTCATTTCAATGCGGGCTAAGCCGGCAAGTTTTGCGACATCATCGCGAGATAACGAACTCATGGGGCCAATCTTAATGGGCTATTACTGGCGGATTTGACCGTCACCAGTGACGATCCAGGTGGTTGTAGTCATAGCTTCTAGACCCATTGGGCCACGGGCATGAAGTTTCTGATTGCTAATTCCGATTTCGGAGCCAAAGCCCATCTGTTCGCCATCGGTAAAACGAGTACTGGTATTGATCATGACTGCGGCGCAATCTGAGAGTGCGATAAATCGCTGCACTGCGGCATCTGATTCGGAAACGATTGATTCGGTGTGCTGGGTTCCGTATTTAGCAATGTGGTCAGCGGCTGCATCAACGCTAGCCACTACCCCAACATTCATCTCAAGAATCCCGTATTCAGTTGACCAATTTTCATCTGTTGCCAAAGTTGCTGGAATTTTTAACTCATTTGCAACGGCTAGTACTTGGGCATCAACATTTAACTTAACGCCGGCATCGTGCAGTGCTTGTAGGGCAGTTGGCAAAAACGTAGCAGCAACTGATTCATGAACTAAAAGAGTCTCAGCCGCGTTACAAACACTTGGCCGATGACATTTCGAGTTAATCAAAATTGGTAGCGCTTTAGCAAGATCGGCAAATTCATCGACATAGACATGACAAACACCGGCACCAGTTTCAATAGTTGGCACGCTAGATTCATCAACCACCATTCGAATTAGTGCGGCACTGCCCCGTGGAATAACTAGATCTACTTTGCCGCGAGCATTCAATAGCGCTTTAACGGTATCGCGGTCATCTGATGGCACAAGTTGTAATACATCTGGCGAAATCTTAGTTCTGGCCAACGCGCTGCGCATTACCTCAAGCAAAATCGCGTTGCTACTTGCTGCCGTTGATGAACCGCGTAATAACGCAGCATTGCCGGACATCAACAAAATCACAGCGGCATCAACGGTGACATTTGGGCGGGCTTCATAAACCATGCCGATTACCCCGAATGGAACCGAGATCTGCTTAAGGTGAAGACCGTTTGGCA
>RFRA01000067.1 GCA_009924725.1 Actinomycetota bacterium | reverse complement strand
GTGCGACATCGCGAGGATGGCGAACACCGCCATCGGCCCAAACTGATTTACCAAGTTTCTTAGCCTCTGCTGCGCATTCCAAAACGGCCGAGAATTGTGGGCGGCCAACACCAGTTTGCATACGTGTTGTACACATTGCACCAGGCCCAACGCCAACTTTAATTATATCGGCACCTGCTGCAACTAAATCTCTTACGCCATCGGCAGTAACAACGTTACCAGCGACAATTGGCACATTTGAATTAAGCGCCTTGATTACCTTTAGCGCTTCCATCATTTTGCGTTGATGGCCGTGCGCAGTATCGACAACTAAAACATCTACGCCAGCATCAATTAAATATTTAGCTTTCGCAGCTACATCTCCGTTGATTCCAACTGCCGCCGCGATTCGCAAATTATTTTTCGCATCAAGTGCTGGCGAATAAAGTGTTGCACGAAGTGCGCTGATTCGAGTCAGAATTCCAACTAACTCACCATTGGCTGAAACCACTGGTGCTAACTTGCGACGATGGTGATGCAAGAAATCAAAGGCAGCGTGGGCATCGGCCGTATCGGGCAAAGTCATTAAATCCTTGCTCATAACTGAGTGCAACTGGGTAAAACGATCAACGCCTGCACAATCTTCTTCAGTCACTATGCCTAGCGGCTTATTATTTTCGACAATAACAATCGCGCCGTGGGCGCGCTTATGCATTAAGCCAACGGCATCGGCCACAGTCTCATTAGGACTTAGCGTGATTGGGGTATCAAAGAAAGTGTGCCGAGATTTAACCCAAGAAATAACATCTTTAACAATCTCAAGTGGAATATCTTGTGGAATAACTGCAATGCCACCACGACGAGCAATTGTTTCAGCCATACGACGACCAGAGATTGCAGTCATGTTTGCAACAACAATGGGAATTGTGGTTCCGGATCCGTCGGTAGAAGCTAAATCAACTTCCATGCGACTAGAAATTTCGGAACTACTTGGCACCATGAAAACATCGTCATAGGTGAGATCGTGATTTGGCTGATTTATAAATTTCACGTTGCCAAACTCTATTCGTAGTTAGGCGGAAAGGGAATTCAGGCTCGCAAGCTCAGCATCGGTTAGCTCGACAATCTGGACAATCTCTTCGAGTTGTTCCACTGTGCGCGCACTAGCAATAGGTGTGCTGACCTGTGGGTTTGAGCGGATCCACGCTAATGAGATTGCACCGACTGGCACGCTGTGATCTTGTGCAATTTCGCGCACTCGATCTAGGACTGCCCAGTTCTTATCGTTGTAGAACTCAGCGACACCTTCAGCGCGAACTGATTCAACTTTAATACCGGGGCGATATTTTCCAGATAAGAATCCGCGGGCTAAACCATAGAACGGCATTGCACTTAAATTGTTATTTGCGAGCACTGGTTGTTGTTCAGTTTCAAATGGCTTGCGATAAATCAAGTTGTATTGATCTTGTAGACCAATATAAGAAGGTAAGCCGTTAGTTGCTGAAATGTCGAGAGCTTGTTGCAAACGTGCGCCAGTGTGTTGCGAAGCCGCGATGTAGCGCACTTTTCCGGCAGCGATTAGCTCAGCGTAAGCACCTAGGGTTTCCTCCATTGGAGTTTCGGCATCATCACGATGTGAGTAGTAAAGATCAATGTAATCTGTCTGAAGTCGGCGTAATGAGTCATCACAAGCTGCCAGAATATTTTTCGCTGACAGACCCGGGCGAGTGTTTAGCATTGAAACTTTGGTAGCAACCACAATTTTGCTGCGATCGCGCTTAGTAAGCCACTTACCAATGATTGTTTCTGACTCGCCACCTTGATTGCCAGGTTTCCATTGTGAATAAACATCGGCAGTATCTAGAAAATTTCCACCGTGCGCGGCATAGGCATCGAGTACTTGGTGTGACTCAGCTTCATCTGAACTCCAACCAAAAACGTTGGTTCCTAAACAAAGTGGATGAACTACTAAATCGGTCTCTGGGATCGTGATCATAGGTAAATCTTAGTATGGCCAATAGAATTAAGCATGACTTCAAAGCGGTTACGGATTATTCTTATTGCAATGTTTACAGTCGGGGCTCTTGGAATACAACCTGCTAACGCGTATAACAGCAATTCCGTGCTACCAACCTGGGCGAATAGCGCAACGATTTATGAAGTAAACATTCGTCAATACACCGAAGCCGGCACATTTAAAGCTTTTGAAGCAAGCTTGCCTCGCTTACAAAAATTGGGCGTGAAGATTTTGTGGTTGATGCCGATTCACCCGATTTCAGAGTTAAACCGCAAGGGAAGTTTGGGTTCGCCATATTCGGTCGCTAATTACAAAGGGATTAATCCAGAGTTTGGTAATGAAGCAGATTTCAGATCGTTAATGACCAAAGCACATGCCCTTGGTTTTAAAGTAATTCTCGATTGGGTTGCAAATCATTCTGGTTGGGACAACCCATGGACAGCGAATAAGTCTTGGTATCACACTGATGGCGGTGGCAATATTGTGCCGCCAAATAATGATTGGGTAGATGTTGCTTGGTTAAATTACAAAAACCAAGATATGCGTAGAGCCATGATCGATGCGATGGCATATTGGGTTAAGACATTTGATATCGATGGTTTCCGCGCAGATGTTGCAGCAGGTGTGCCAACAGACTTCTGGAAGCAAGCTAATACTCAGTTACAGGCGATAAAGCCATTGTTTATGCTTGCTGAAGACCAAAGTGTGCAGAGCTTGCTTGATGATGCTTTTATCGCAAATTACAACTGGGAACTTAAAGATTTAGTTAAAGCTATTGCCGACGGGAATAAGGGCCGCGCTGATCTAGAAGCTATGGCGACTAATCAATCATTTACCTACCCAACTCGCTCTTTTCCCATGAACTTCATTACTAACCACGATGAAAATAGTTGGAGCGGTACTGAGTTTGATCGCTTAGGAGCCGCAGTTTCAGCAATGGCTGCGCTAACTTTCACATATCCAGGAATGCCGTTGATTTATTCGGGTCAAGAAGTCGGCAACACAAAGCGATTAGCTTTCTTTGAAAAAGACTTCATTCCGGGCTTAACAGTTGCTAACTCAACTACAGCTCTCTATACCAAGTTAGTTTCCTTAAAGACCAAAAATGCGGCGCTATGGAATAACTCAACAGCCAAGTTGATATCAACGCCAGGGGATAATAATTCAGTGATTGCATATTCTCGCACTTCAGGTATTAATAAAGTGCTGACGGTAATTAACGCAACAAATACGGTTCAAAAAGTAACTTTAAATTTAACAAAACTAAACGCGGCCTACTATTTGTTTAGTACTGGCAAATCAACAACATTGAAAACGACCTTAACTTTGACGCTTAAGCCTTGGCAGTACGAAATTTACTCAAGCGCTAAAGCTTAAGAAACGCTAGATATTTAAGACGCTAGTCGTTTGATTCCTTCTTCGATAATCTCGGGCGAAGTAGCAAAGTTAAGGCGAATATAAGCACCAAACTGAGCGCCAAACTCAGTACCTGGGTTAAAGGCAACTTTTTTATGCTCAATTAAGTACTCAGCGGCGTTATCACCAAGGCCTAGGTGCGAAATATCGATCCAGGCCAAATAGCTGTTATGCGGAATCACATATTTAGCTTCTGGTAGATATTTAGCGAGTAACTCTTTAACCAAATGTCTATTGTGATCAAGTTGGGTCATAGTTTCGGACAGCCAGTTATCGCCATCTGCAAAAGCTTTCGCCATCGCAAAACCACCCAGCAATGAGGCGCGCCAGTGGTTTGCCTCGGGCATAGCATTTAACTCTTCAAACATTTCTTGATTTTGGCTCACGATAATTGCAGCTTTTAAACCCGCAAAGTTGAATGCTTTGCTAGATGAAGTAACCATTACCCCGCGGCGCTGGGCGGCTGGAATAGAAAGATATGGAATAAATTTCTGATCAGAATAAGTCAGTGGGCCATGAATTTCATCGCTAATTACATAAGCGTTATATTTATTGGAAAGTTCAGCAATTGCAGTTAGCTCTTCAAGAGTATGAATGCGACCGACTGGATTATGTGGGCTTGAAAGCAAGATGAAGCGAGCACCAGCTTTGAATTCAGCTTCGATTGCCGCTAAATCAAGTCGCCAAAGATCGCCTTCGTGAATCAGTGGTGCATCAACTGTTGTTAGATGCAATTCATCAAGCCACATATAGAAACTGTGATAGACCGGTGAGTTAATAATTACTTTGTCACCTGGCTTGCTAAGTGCGCGAATAACTTCAACTACACCAACGCCGACATCAGTTGTCATGCGAATTTGTGCGGCATCTGGTGTCCAGCCCCAGTGACGTTGTGCGAAGCCAACAAAAGCTTCTGGAACTTCAGGAATTGGTCCTAGATAACCAAGATCAGACTTAGCCACCATCTCACCTATAACCGCACGTACTCCAGGATCAACTTCGAAATCCATTTCGGCAACGTGCAGTGGCAAAACGTCAGCCGGATAGCGCAACCACTTTGAACTATGTAATTTTCTTAGATCAGTTAAATCACGCATGCGAAAAGATATCTCAAATATCTAGATTTATGTAGTACTAAAAACAAAGTGCGCCCGAAGGGATTCGAACCCCTAACCTTCTGATCCGTAGTCAGATGCTCTATCCGTTGAGCTACGGGCGCTTAGCGAAGTCGTCTGCAGCATCTGATTTATTTGTGCCGATTACACCGGAGGGGCCACGTTTTGCCCAGCCAACAACATAAATATTGTCAGATACGCGACCTTCATCATTTAAAACTTTACCTTTTTCATAAGGGATGCCTTCAAGAGGCTCAGCTTCATAGCCGATTGCAGTAATGACTAGACCACACTTAATGATTTTCTCTTCTCCTGCACTAGTTGTAAACACAACTTCTTCAACCTTTCCATTACCGCGGAATTCCTTCGGTATGCAGAGGAATTGAAACTCCAGAGTGCGATCATGCTTACCTTGTTCTAACTCAGAAATCACACGCATCGCTTCTAAGTTGTTGCGCACTTCTTTCTCTGGTTCAGCTCCGGCTCGCTCAATAGCTGCAGTGATATCTATTGGCTGCATTAATACATTGGTGTGTTCTAGTTTAGGAAGATCGCGGAGTTCCGGTGAAGTAAAGGCTGCATGTTCTGGCCCACGACGTGCACTAATTACAACTTTACGAATATTTGATTTGTGCAGAGCGTCAATTGCATGAAGCGCGGTGTCGGTTTCATCTAACTCTGAAGGTTCAAGTGCCAACATACGAGCAACATCCATCGCAACGTTACCTGCACCAATTACAACAGCAGTATCGCAATCTAACTTTGGGTCAAAGTCTGCGAAATCAGGGTGACCGTTATACCAAGGCACAAACTGGGCAGCCGAAATAGAGCCAAGTAGATCTTCACCAGGGATACCAAGTTTTTTTCCGTTTGCAGATCCAGTAGCTATAACAACAGCGTCATACTTTGCTATCAGCACATCGATTGAGATATCTATGCCGAGCTCAACATTTCCGTAAAGGTTAAAACCATCAGCTGTGGCTACCTTTTCAAAGACTTTTGAAACCGTCTTAATCTTTGGATGATCAGGTGCAACGCCACTTCGAACTAAACCCCAAGGTGTTGGTAAGCGCTCAATCATGTCGATCGAGAACGAAAGATCAGCAGTTTGTAAGTTTTGTAAAGCCTGGGCGGCGAAATAACCGGCAGGGCCGGCTCCGACTATCGCTACTTTGTATTGAGGCACAGTATTAGTCTAATAAGTATTACCGTGACTCACCAATAAATTGCGTGTTCGTAATTAAAGCTTTCCAAAGCTGAATTTCACTAAGTTCTTAAGCCCGCCAAACTTACGCAAATTTTTCAGATAGAAAGCGACCCGCACTAATGGGGCAGTGTCGCCAAAAACTCGTTGAAAAACCTCAGCTCGAGCACGTAAGTCCGAATCAGACCCCCAGCGACTTCCAGAACTTTCCAGTGGGTGAATTGCAATTGTCAGCGGTAAGAAAACACCAGCACCACCCTTATCAAGCAGGTCAGCAATGAAGATGTATTCGTCGCCTAAATAGTTATCTGCGCCAGCGCCAAAATTCTCATCAAATGTCATTCCTTTACTTTTTGCACTCTCCACTCTTACGATCATTTCATAAGTTGCGGCTTTGGCGGAATTAAATTTAGTTAGTTTCTTGACCCGCTTTGGATAAGCCTTGCGGAGAGCTCCGGTGGTATCGACCGCCTGAGCTAAAACTAGATCGCAATGTGGGTTTGATTCCAGATATGAAATAGCAGTTTCGATGCTATCGCCACGGAATGTGTTCTCGTCGTCAGCAAATAAGAGATATTTAGTTTCCGAACTGCTCA
>RFRA01000066.1 GCA_009924725.1 Actinomycetota bacterium | reverse complement strand
GGAATATTTCCAAGTTTTTGGTAAAAGCCCTTCATTAGTTCAAAGCGAGCCCGAATATTTGCTTCTGTCTTCTGCGGCAATTTATCGACCATAAATATGTCGCCAAGATCCATTAGAAAGGCAGGAGTAGCGGCCACGATTTGTGCCAAAGTACCGTTATATACATCAGCGCTCGAGTTTTCATCCATATGCGGATCGGCTTGGATTGCGAAAGTAGCATTAGCCAACTCTTTGGTAGTCATAAAGGTTGACTGGGGTAATGATAAGAAAGTCTTACTGGTTCCTGATGCGTATCGCAGGCGATAATAAATCGTTGAAGCGGGTTTAAGCCCGATTAAAACTATATTCTGACTCGCGCCTTTAGCTAATTGAATCGTTGAACTCTTTAATTCGTATCCAGTTTTCAGATATCCATATTCAACATAAGCCTGAATCGAATTAGTGGAACTAAGTGATTTAACCGTAATGGTCGCAGAAGTGGAGCTTGCAGCTCCAAACAAACTCGCACTTACTATTTTACTAGCCGCCATCACTCGACCAATCGAAGTTGAGGTTAGAAGGGCAATTACTGAGCCACGTATTAAATTGCGACGTGAAAGTGAGCCAGTCGCCCAATTAAGAATTAGTTTCTTTGCTCTGCTCATTTTCTCTTGTAGACCTCTGTTCTCGTGGCTCCGCTTGCGTCAATAAATTGCATGTTTACATCAGTTAATGTTGCTGAATATTTGATATGAAAGTCGGCACCATTCAAGGAATACTTCAAATCAAAAGTATCGCTGCCAGTTCTTTCTAATCCGGTAATTGCAGCGCCTCTCAATGGAGCACCTGCAGGTCGAAACCCTTTAGTCGCTGCTTGCGGAGATACCTGACCGTCTATTTCTTGAACCACACCTTTAAACCCGCCATTTATATATGGATAGGTTTTTGTTCCGTGATAGTGATACTTCTTCTTACTATCGAAATGTCCATTAAATTCATCAAGGCCCATAACTTTTTTGCCATCAACTTCAGTCTCACCGTAGATTGGAAATCCATCCAGCGCATAAGCGATTGGTGATTTAACGCCTACAATCGATTGCAGATGAAGAGGTGCTGTGTGGTAGTGGTAATCATCGGCACGTCCGCAATGTCCGCCCCAATCATCGAGCTCGCCGGCCAATAAGGCATCGTCTCCACGATTGTTTAGGGCGTTGAAAATTGGGACACCATTAACAGCAATAGCTATTGCACCGCGGAGAAAGTGAGTTTTTGCTGACATTGGTGTCGAGCTAATCACTGGAGTGATCGGAATAGACCATGCGTTCGAACCGGAATACGGCTGCACCGTAGGTACTTGCTGTTGCCAACTCTTGATACCTACCATCATTTGATGATCAGGTATTCCTGAGCTCTCTACTAAATAAAAATTTCCGCTCCGAAAAACTTTTACGCTATTGCTAAATGCTGAAAAACCAGCCAACTTAACTGCAGTTGCTCCAGTAGCGCTCGTACTAAAAACCAGATTTCCAAGAAGTCCAAGACTTGAGGCAAAACCAGCAACTTTCAAAAATTTTCGTCGATCTAATTCAGAAAGATAAAATATCTCATGATCATGCCCGGCGCTACTCATTTCATTACTCGCTCTCTATTTTGGTTTTACAACGTAGCTATGTGCTACTTGCATATTTTTTCGAGCAGTATCCTGAGGTCTAGCTGCTAGGAAATACTCAACCTTTGCTTGGGTTGTGGCGATCGAAACTCGAACGTGTCCTGAGTTTGGGGCTTTGGTGCCACTTGTATATGCAGCTTCATTAAACATACTGAAGGTGTCATCAGCTGGATTAGGCATTGATTGATAAATCAAGCCATCACGCTCTTGAGTGCAGAAAATATGATCGTGACCTTGGAAGAAGATATTTACTTTGTTCTTGACCATCAGGTCGTGAATTGGAAGTTCCCAATTTGGTCGTTCTTTAGCAAAAGTGCTTGTTCCTTTAGGGTCTTTGCCGCCCCATTCGTAATTAGTGGAAACTTCGACGCCACCACGTCCGGTGCCTAGAACGTGATGTGCAAATACAAATCTATATTTGGCCTTGCTGGTTTCTAAAGTTTTCTTTAGCCAGGCGTATTGTTCATCGCCAATTCCAACTGTCCAAAGATTCGTAGTTTTTCCATTTCCAGTTGCTGCGCCGCCAGCGCCACCGCCACCTCCGCCTGCGGGAGTTTTAGTAGCTTTTGGTGACGCTTTTGCGCCACCGCCACCGTTTCCTCCACCACCGTTTCCTCCACCTGGAACCTTTGTCGCACTAGGTGATGGAGTTGCCTCAACTGTTGATGAGGGAGTTGCCACAACAGCCGTCTGGTCTTCTGGAACCAATATGCCAGCAACATTATCCACGGCGCTCTTAGAATGCCAATACGGGTCAAGCGTTATGAAAAGAGCATCGCCCCATGTCCATGAGTAATAATCACGAGGTCGACCAACAAATTCAATGTTGTTTGTATCAGCACTGTAAAAACTATTTGTGTCTGGAAGTGCAAAATATTTATTACGCGCATTTCCAGCTAAAACTGCTGGATTAGAATTAGTGCCATCAAGTAAATATGCAGCAGCTTGTTCGTGATTTCCATTAACTAAATAGATTGGAACCGATGAGCCAGCAACACTTAACCAATTTCGGTGAGTTCGATAAATTCCTTCGACGTTGGCTTGGTTTGCCGCACCTTTACTAATTAGCGGGTCAATACTGAAATCATCGCCGAGCATTATGTGAAAATCAGGTTGTTGAGCCGCGATATTTGCCATGGTTACGTAGTAAAGATCTGAATTGAACATTTTCCCCGCACGTTCAGGGTGAGTATCGCCTTGAACCGAGAAGCTAAATTCAGTTCCCGATTTGCGTTGTGTAGTAAAAGAATTTTGCTTCTCACTAATTACTGTTTGAGAGTCGGCTGTTTTATACGAAAGGCGATAATAAACCTTGGTACTTGCCCGCAATCCAGTTAGTTCAATAACTGTCGGATTACCAGCTTTGATCGCAACTGATGTTGTTTTAGATGTGTATCTAGTCTTAGTAGTTCCATATTCAATATAACCACTTACATCCGCACTTGATAGGACGCTGATTGCGATCGAATTATTTGTTGGTCTACCTAGAATTTTTGTAATGACAGGTGCGCTTACACCTATTGCTTTTCCTAATGAAGTACTCGCAATAGCTGTTACTGCAGCAGCACTAAATAGAGATCGGCGAGAAATTGGATTCTTGGCCCAAGTTTTAAATAGAAATTTGCTCTCATTACTCATGCGCTAAAAATAGGGGAAATCCCCCTGTCTGAAACTATTTAAACTTTGTGAAAATCTTGTGGGTTTTGCGGCAAATTCTGCCGAGAGACCTCAGTTAGCTTTTGGAGTTTTTATCGGTTTTGGAGTAGTCGAATCTGCTGGTTTTGGCTTTGCACCTTGAGCTGGTTTAGTTGGCGGTGTTGGCGAAGGAGCCGGTATTGGCTTAATTGGCTCAGCCGGAACTACCGGAACTGCGGCGAGTGCTGCAGTTCGTGCAGCAATCGCAGCATCCATTTCAGTTTTGCCTGCCGCATTTGCAGCTTTTTTATCTTTGGCATTAGTAGCAAGTGAAACAGCCGCAGCTGTCCGCATTTTTATCGCATCGGCATCAACTTTAAATTTATCGGCGATCGCTTTTCTCGCGATATCTGCATTTTTCTTGGCTTCATTCCAAGTTTGCATCGCTGCTTTATATGCCTCATTATTTGCCTTATTAGTTGAATCCCAATTTGCAAGCGCAGTTTTGTATTGTTGCATCGCTAATTGAAAATCACTTTGGGCATCAGCATTTGCACTATTTATTGAAGTTGTTGAAGCTAAGAGCGCAGCAATAATCACAGTCGTTAGTGCGAGGCGCTTCTTCATCTTTAACCTTTCGAAAGCCCGTCCCTGGGATGTACTAAGGATGGGTCAAAACTTTGTGAAATCCTTGTGAATATTAGCGATTTTGCTTGCGAATAGGGGTGACTCGCCACTTTGACCTACCCAATTGCCCTCTTTCAAACTAGCCTTGCGAGCATGGTTGAACGACCAAAGATCTTAGTAATTGACGATGAAGCAGGCGTAAGAGACTTAGTTTGCGATGCTCTTAGCATGTCTGAGTTTTCATCAGCCCAGGCAAACGATGGCCTTGAGGCGTTGTCGTTGCTTCGGCGGGAGAAATTTGACCTGCTGATTCTCGATATAAATATGCCAAAGCTAGATGGCTTAGCTCTGCTCGAAAAATTACGAAATGAAGGCGCCTCCATTCCGGTATTGATGTTAAGCGCTCGGGCAGATAAAGCGGACATCAACCAAGGCTTACGTCTTGGGGCAGATGACTACTTAACTAAGCCATTTAGCATCGAAGAGTTAGTTTTGCGCGTAAAAGCGATCCTGCGTCGCAGTGCTGGCGACAACACAGAAGTAAAAGTAATCAGTTGTGGCCCAATCACGATGGATCTTGCTAAATACCAAGTTAAATTCAATGACGAATTGCTAGATCTATCCCCGACTGAATTTAAACTATTAGAACAGTTAATACTTCATCGCGGGAATGTGGTTACAAAAGAAACTTTGCTATCAGAAGTTTGGGAGATAGATTTCAAAAGTAGTTCAACTGTGGTCGATACCTATATCTCTTATTTGCGTAAAAAATTGAGCATCTTTGGTTTCGAAGGGATCAAAACGGTCCGTGGTATCGGCTTTCAGATTGTTTCTGATTAATGAAATTGCAGACCCGCCTTACGGCTCTAGTTTCAGCGATAATAATTTTTATTTCAGCCGCTATCGGGCTGTTTGCAATCATTATCACTGAACATAACGAATTAGCGAGAGTCGATAACGTTCTTGGCAATTCGATCGCTCAATTAATAAATAGCCAAGATGATCCACTCTCCTTGGCGCTTCTTTTAGCTGACCAGAGCGATCAAAAATTTACCGTCTCCTTTGTTTCGAAAACTCGAGATATTACCTCGCTAAATGTGAGCTCCAGCGACTTATCAGTTGTGCCAACAAATCGAGAATTATTTTCATCCTTAGAAAAAGGGGTCTCGGTTCGCGCTGACGGATTAGCCCGGATTAGATCACTCCAACTTCCTAATGATGAACTGCTTGTTCTCTCGCTCTCATTAGCCGCGATCGAGACCGCGAAAGATCAGAACATCCGTTATTTATTTTTATTTACTTTAGCAATGGTTCTCATCGGAGTATTGATATCTAACTATCTTTTTCGAAGAGATAATGAGTTAAATGACGTGGTTAATTCGTTAGAGAAAAATCAAGAAAACATGCGGGAATTTCTAGGTGACGCTTCACATGAACTTCGAACTCCGCTTACGGTGATTAAGGGATATGTAGAGCTTTTAAGCAAGAACCCTAATATTGAAGCCGAAAAGGTTTCCGAATACTTCGGTCGAGTTGAGTATGAAATTGAGAGAATGCAAGCCCTAATAAATGATTTGCTTTTGATCGCAGAATTAGAAGATAAGTCACCTGCTAGTCCAGAAATTATTAATTTCTCTCGTGTAGTAACTCAGATGAAAAATGATCTGATGGCTTTACAACCAGCAAGACCGCTTCATGCCCAAATCGAGCCAGGTGTCTTAGTAAGCATCTCTAGCCACTATGCGCAGCAAATGTTGGCAAATATCTTTTCTAATCTACGCCGCCACACACCAGAGGATGCAGAAGTTCGAATTGATTTAATAAGTAAAGGGAATAAAGCAATTTTAACTATCTCTGATGCCGGCTCTGGCCTTCCAGCTGAAGTTTATAAAACCGGTATTCAGTATTTCCAAAGATTTGATCGATCAAGATCGCGCGAATCGGGTGGAAGCGGTTTGGGCATGACCATCATGAAGCGCATTATTGAAGGTGCAAACGGTGCAATAACCTTAAGAAAGAGTGAACTTGGCGGTTTAGAAATCGATGTTACTTTGCCAATTAATCGCGATTAATTCGAAATGGCACCTGTAGCAAGAAGGGCTATCAGAAGTGAACCTAGTGCTATTCGATAGATAATAAAGGGCGCAAAACTCTTGGTAGAAACAAACTTTAATAACCAAGCAATGACGGCATAGCCAATTACGAATGCGATTCCAGTTGCAACTAAAGTTTCTGGAATTGTGAAATGAAACACCCGGAATAAGTGCCATTGATTGAGCTATTCCATATAGCAATCCATCTCGAGTATTGAGGTTCACTAAACCGCGATCACTCTTACCGTACTTATCTGCAACACCCAGAATTACACCAAAGATAATTAAAGTGCTTGCTATCAACCACAAAGAGCGTAAGTCGTTGCTAATAATGTCTTTACCTAAATAACCCAAAATAACAATTGGCACACTACCTACAATGATTAACCAACCCATGCGGGCATCAGACTTTTCACTCGAGCTCAGGGTTGGACGTTTCGTGATCTGTCGAAACCAAGCCGAAATAATCTGCTTAAT
>RFRA01000065.1 GCA_009924725.1 Actinomycetota bacterium | reverse complement strand
GTTCGGCGGGGTTGGATTGCGCAGAGGTCGGCGAGACCCAGATCATTTAAGAGTTGGAGATAGTTTAGATTTCTGGCGCGTTGAAAAAATTGAACGCGAATCTGTTTTGCGCTTATATGCCGAGATGGTTTTGCCTGGCAAGGCTTGGCTGGAATTTAGAGTCTCTGCCGAAAATGGAAAAACTCACATTGTGCAAGAGGCAAGCTTTGAGCCGCGCGGCTTAGGTGGGCAGTTGTATTGGTATTCAGTGCTGCCATTTCACACCTTTGTATTTCCAACTATGTTGCGCAACATTGTTAAAAAGACCCAACGTAGAATTAGTTAACTAAATCTCTTATTTAGTGGCAGACTCTCAGCATGCATGAGTTCACTCCTGAAGTCGAAGCGCTCGCAAAAGAGGTGCTGGAATATAGCCTCGAGCGATTAAAAAGTGATCCACCTCTAGATGGTCCGTTATCTGAAGCTGAACTTTTCGCTCAAGTCGGAAATACCATCACAACTAAAGGCTTAGGCGGCAAAGAAGCCCTTGATGTTTTCACTTCGGTATTAGCAAAAGCCTGCATTTCAACCGACCATCCGCGCAATTTAGCTTTTATTCCATCGGCACCGAGTGAATATGCAAACCTCTTTGATCTAGTAGTTGGAGCTAGTGCTCTCTATGGTGGCTCATGGCAAGAAGGTTCAGGTGCGGTTTTTGCGGAAAATCAAGCGTTGCGCTGGATTGCTGATTTAGCAGGTTTACCACAAAGTTCTGGCGGAGTTTTTGTGCAAGGCGGCACAATAGGCAATCTTTCTGCGTTAGTTGTAGCGCGTGCACAAGCGCGTAAGAAACATCCGGATACTTCACGGTGGGTAATTGCTTGTAGCGATCAAGCTCATTCATCAATTGCATCTGCTGCGCAAGTTATGGATGTAGATGTTTTAAAGATTGCTGTTGATGTCAATGGCAAATTGCAGGGTGATGTGGTTGCCAAAGAAATTGATGCACTTCATCGTCAAAGTGGGCGACGAGTGTTTGCAGTTGTTGCCACAGCGGGAACCACAAATCTTGGAATAATTGATGATTTAGCTGGCATCAGTGCAGCTGCTAAAGCTCGTGAGATCTGGTTTCATGTCGATGGCGCTTATGGTTTAGCGGCTTTATGCGCGCCTTCGGTTAGATCAAAGTTTAATGGCGTTGAAAACGCCGACTCACTAATTGTTGACCCACATAAATGGTTATTTGCGCCATTTGATGCGTGTGCATTAATTTATCGTGCACCTGAGTTAGCGCGCGAAGTTCACACTCAACATGCTTCATACCTTGACACACTGCATGATGGAAATTGGAATCCGTCGGACTATGCAATTCATCTAACTCGGCGTACTCGAGGTTTACCTTTTTGGTTTTCACTGGCAGCCTATGGAACTGATGCATATTCCGAAGCGATGGAACAATCACTTGAGGTTGCGAGATATGCCGCGAAAAAAGTGAACGAACACCCAAATTTAAATTTACTTTGCGAGCCAGAACTTTCAATTGTGGCATTCACTCGCAATGGTTGGGTTAATTCGGATTATCAAAAGTGGAGTGATGAACTTTTAAGTGATCAAGTTGGTTTTATTCCACCGTCATCTCATGATGGTCAGCCAATATTGCGATTTGCCATAGTCAACCCCTGGACAAAATTCAGTGATATTGATTTGATTTTGCAGCGGTTATAAATCACTTGAAGTTCCCACACTTTTTCACTTGGGTTAAGTAAGATTCTCCTCATGTCCGCTCAAGAACAGCTCTCGGTTTCGGCAAATCTGACCGATTTGGAAATGGCGATCCTAGAATTTGAACGAAATTGGTGGCGTTATGCCGGCGCCAAAGAGTCCTCAATCAAGGAACTCTTCGATATGGATGCGCCCAAGTATTACCGCCTGCTAAATGATTTGATTGACCGCGAAGACGCCCTGGCTGCCTCACCAATGCTAGTTAAGCGCCTCCGCCGCCTTCGTGAGGCCCGTACACAGGCTCGTTCACTCCGCTAAACCCGCTTTTCTCCGCGCTTAGCCCCTATTCCAGCAGCTGCCCTCGTTTTGCGTGCCGGAAATAATCCCCGTAGATTTGGCGTTAGCACTCGAGGGGCGTGAGTGATAAAACGCCCCAAATAAAGAAATGAACCATAACTAAAAGGAGCAAGACCATGGCCAAGCAGATTGCCTTTAACGAAGAAGCCCGACGTGGGCTTGAGCGCGGAATGAACGTGCTCGCCGACGCCGTAAAAGTAACGCTCGGACCTCGCGGACGCAACGTTGTCCTTGAGAAGAAGTGGGGCGCCCCAACAATTACAAATGATGGCGTTTCAATTGCCAAAGAGATCGAACTTGATGATCCTTGGGAAAAAATCGGTGCCGAATTAGTCAAGGAAGTAGCCAAGAAGACTGACGATGTCGCTGGCGACGGAACCACAACTGCAACCGTGCTTGCTCAAGCACTTGTTCGCGAAGGCCTACGTAACGTTGCTGCTGGTTCAAATCCAATGGCGCTAAAGCGCGGAATCGAAAAAGCTGTCGAGGCAATCGTGGCCGAACTACTTTCAATGGCAAAGAGCGTTGATTCAAAAGAACAGATCGCAGCTACTGCATCTATCTCAGCTGCAGACACCACAATCGGTGAAATGATCGCCGAAGCAATGGATAAGGTTGGCAAAGAAGGCGTTATCACCGTTGAAGAATCAAATACTTTTGGTCTTGAACTCGAGCTAACTGAAGGCATGCGCTTTGATAAAGGTTACATCTCTCCATATTTCGTAACTGATCAAGATCGAATGGAAGTTGTTCTAGAGGATGCTTACGTTCTTCTAGTTAACTCAAAGATTTCAAACATTAAAGACTTGCTACCAATTCTGGAAAAGGTAATGCAATCAGGTAAACCACTTGCCATCATCGCTGAAGATGTTGAAGGCGAAGCACTTGCGACACTTGTGGTAAATAAGATTCGCGGAATTTTCCGTGCGGCTGCAGTTAAGGCGCCAGGCTTTGGTGATCGTCGCAAAGCAATGTTGCAAGATATCGCAATCCTGACTGGTGCAACTGTTATCTCTGAAGAAGTTGGGCTAAAGCTTGATCAAGCCGGCCTCGAACTTCTTGGAAAAGCGCGCAAAGTAGTTATCAGCAAGGAAGAAACCACGATTGTTGAAGGCGGCGGAGATGCTGATCAGATTAAGGGTCGCGTAAATCAGATTCGTGCTGAGATCGAAAAGAGCGATTCAGATTACGATCGTGAAAAGCTACAAGAACGTCTAGCTAAGTTAGCTGGCGGCGTTGCAGTTATTAAGGCCGGCGCAGCTACTGAAGTTGAACTTAAAGAGCGCAAGCACCGCATTGAAGATGCGGTTCGTAATGCAAAGGCGGCAGTTGAAGAAGGCATCGTTGCCGGTGGTGGCGTTGCGCTACTGCAGGCAGGTCACGCAGTCTTTGCAAAGTTAAAGCTTGAAGGCGACGAAGCAACTGGTGCCAAGATTGTTGAACTATCAATCGAAGCGCCACTAAAGCAGATCGCAGTTAATGCCGGTCTCGAAGGTGGCGTAATCGTTGAGAAAGTTCGTCACTTAACTGCCGGTCATGGCTTAAACGCTGCAACTGGTGAATATGTAGACATGATCAAAGCTGGCATTATCGATCCAGCGAAGGTAACTCGTTCTGCACTTCAAAATGCTGCATCAATTGCGGCACTCTTCATTACAACCGAAGCGGTAATCACAGATAAGCCAGAGAAGAATCCAGCTCCAGTCCAACAAGGCGGCGGAGATATGGACTTCTAACTCCTAATTTAACAGCCAAGCGCCGCTCTCGATTACCTTGAGAGCGGCGTTCTGCTTTACTCTTACCCCATGAGTAAATGGGATGCCCGCGATTTAGCACACGCCGCTGCGATTGAAGATGCTGGCGATGCCAAGTTAGTTGGCGAATTCGTCACTGTTGATTTTGATGATGAAGATCGCATTGCAACTTATTTATTCGAAGCAAATTTAACTGGCTACCGCGGTTGGCGTTGGGCAGTAACTGTTTCTAAAGTTGATGATGAAGCAACTGCAACTCTTTGCGATGTGGTAGTACTTCCTGGCCCTGATGCGCTGGTTCCACCAAAATGGATTCCATATCGTGATCGCTTGCAGCCAGGCGATGTTGGGGTTGGCGATATCGTTCCTTCATCCCTAGATGACACTCGCTTAACAACTGGTAGTGCTGCACTTCCGGCTGATGAAGAGTTAGACCCAGGTTTAGCTTTTGAATTAGGTTTAGGTCGCACTCGCGTGCTCTCGATTGAAGGTCGCGATCAAGCAGCTAAGCGTTGGCACGATGGTGAGCGAGGGCCAAATTCACCAATGGCGCAGTTGGCACCAAAGCCTTGTAATTCATGTGGTTTCTTTATTCCGATTGCTGGTTCGTTGCGTAGCGCTTTTGGTGCATGTGCTAACGCGATCTCGCCGGAAGATGGCCGCGTGGTTTCAGCAGAACACGGCTGCGGCGCTCACTCTGAAGCGACTTTCTAAGCGCATAATCACACTTCTCGTCCCAAGTTAAGTGCGATAAACTAGCCCCCTGTCCGCAACCGCGGCTAAACGATTACTAGAGTTCAAAAACTCAATTTATAAATGTTGAAGGAGACCCCAAATGCCATCAGGCCGCGTTAAATGGTTTAGCCTGGAAAAAGGTTTCGGCTTTATCGCATCCGACGAGGGCGAAGATGTTTATCTTGCGGCTTCCTCTCTTCCAGCAGGAGTAACAACTGTTAAGCCGGGTACCAAACTTGAGTTTGGTGTTGCTGATAGTCGTCGTGGCCCACAAGCTCTCTCTGTTGTAATCATTGATGCGCCACCTTCATTAGCTGAAAACAATCGCATTAACCCCGATGATTTAGCGGCAATTATTGAAGATTCGATCAAGATGTTAGACAAGGTTGGTAATGGCTTGCGTCATGGCCGCCGCCCAACTGCTGCTGAAGCGGAACGTCTAGGCCGCGTTCTCCGCGGAATTGCTGGGCAGTTAGAAGCTTAAATTCCGCTGCGCTTTGCGCGACGAATTGAATAACGAACACCAGTAGCACCTAGTGCTGCGCCAAAAACACAAGTCCAAATAATTTTGGTTTCTGATCCGATTACAAGCGCAACTATGCCCGCAATAAGCCACGCAATAGTTCCAATTGTCACTAGAATTACCACTGTTCGAACTTTTCGATCTAAATTTTGATCTGACATGAGAGCAGAGTAATGCGTTTTTCGGTTAAGAGCGATGGTAACTGGCGCGCTTTTCGACACCGCAATTATCGAATTTTATATCCAGCGAATGCAGCATCAAACATTGGTGGTTGGGTGCAACGTATTGCGCAAGACTGGCTAGTTCTGGAATTAACTCATAGTGGTTTCTATTTAGGTTTAGTTACAGCTCTGCAGTTTGCACCAGTCTGGTTTGTTAGCTTGCCCGGGGGCGCACTTGCCGATCGCTTTGATAAGCGAAAAGTGTTGATGATTACCAACTTTATTGCCGGACTTACTTCGTTGTCTTTAGGTTTATTAGTAATCACAGATACCGTACAAATTTGGCATGTTATGGCTATCGCATTCGTATTGGGTTTAGCCGATGCTATTGATAAACCAGTTCGGCAAAGTTTTGTATCTGAGATGGTGGGCATTCCCGACATGCCAAATGCGGTTAGTTTGAATTCGGCTAATTTTAATTTCGGCAGACTAGTTGGGCCAGCGCTATCAGGTGTAATGATCGCAGCTTTTGGAACTGGACCAGCATTTTTAATCAATGCTTCAACTTATTTGCTAGTGATTATTGTGATGGCCAATATTCGTGAATCTGAACTATTTCGCGAACCTCGTACACCTGGGCCGACCACAATTCGTGAGGGACTTAGGTATGTCATGGCCCGCGCAGATCTATTTGTGGTGATGTCAGTTGTCTTCTTTGTGACAACTTTTGGGCTTAACTTTCAGTTATTTAATGCACTCATGGCAACCAAGGTATTTAATAAAGGGGTAACCACATTCGGGTTGATGGGAACAATTATTGCGATTGGCTCATTTAGTGCTGCGCTTTTCTCACCGCGAATTGAAAAGTATCGATCAACAAAGTTTGTAATTTTTAGCTCATTCACTTTTGGTTTTTGCATTCTAATAATTGCATTCATGCCAACATTTCTTAGCTACATGATTATGTTGCCAATTGCTGGCGCTGCCGCCCTAACGACTATGATCGCCGCAAATTCAACCGTGCAAACAAATTCTGACAGTGCTGTACGCGGACGGGTTATGGGAATTTATCAATTTGTTTTTCTCGGAGGAGCGCCATTAGTAACTCCATTACTTGGTCTTTTTTCCGAAGCTTTTGGAATTCGCCGAACAATTGTGCTTTGTGGAGTGATTACAATTTTGGCACCGACACTAATCTGGTTTAAATTTAAAGATCGCCTAGAAGTTCCAGCGGATATTTCAATTGCTGCGGTATTAAAGACCGCTTAAAAGAACCATTCCCAAAAGTCCAAAAAGGATTACTAAAGTCACTATTCGACGAGTTTTGTAGCTCATTACTTAATTATATTCGTATCGTCATGAGATGGAACTTTGACAATTATTAGCATCGCGATCGCGATTAGCGCTGGAACCATTATGTAAGCGCGGAAAATAGCGAAATTACTAGGTTGTGCGACAACCAGAAAATAGCAAAGCCAATAAATTGGGTGCCAATCAAGATCTGCAATTGGTGATCTAACTTGAAT
>RFRA01000064.1 GCA_009924725.1 Actinomycetota bacterium | reverse complement strand
TTTGGTGTTCCTTATGCAGCTTCAGTTATGGGTGTTTGGTACAACCCAGATCTATTCGCAAAGGCTGGCATTCGTCAGACTCCAACAACTTTTGATTCATTCATCAACACCTTGAATCGTCTAAAGGCTGCTGGAATCCAACCACTTGCCAACTCAAGCGGTAACCCAGGAAACGGTCCAGGTCTCGAGCAGATGCACGCGACTATTGCGCCTACTTTCTACGGTGGAAATAATTTCTACAACGATCTAGTTGCTGGAAGAACTACTTTCACTAACAAGGCATACATTGATGGCCTAGAAGCTGTAAAGACACTTTCTAAGTACTTCCCAGCTGGCCATGAAGGTATTGACTACAACACCGCACGTTCATTATTTGCAACCGGTAAGGCTGCGATTTACATCGGTGGTAACTACGAACTTACTTACTTTAAGCAGATCAACCCAACTGCAAGCATTGGTTGGTTCCAGGCTCCTGCGAAGTCAGCTGGATCACCTAAGTTCGTAACTGCATGGGGCGATGGTTCATATGCAATCAACGCTAAGTCTGCTAACAAAGAAGCTGCTATGAAGTTCCTAAACTTCTTAGCATCAAAGCAATTTGGTCAAGCAATGGCTGATGAAATCTTCACAATTCCAGTAGCTCCATACGTGAAGATCACAGATCCTGTTGTAAACAAGATCAACTCTGCTCGTTCGCAGTTCAGTACACCATTCTTGAACGTAGTTGGTTTCCGCTTCGGAACTCCAACTTCTTCAAATATCCTCCAACCTGGTCTCCAGAAGTTGGTGGCTGGTGGAACCACATCTGCGGCTCTTGCCAAGGACACCCAGGCTGCAGTTGCCTCTTGGTACAAGCCATTGGCTGGTAAAGAATAAACAAGTAACTAAGAGCTGGGTGCAGGTTCAAACCTGCACCCAGCTTCTTTAATCTTTTGGGAAGTTGGCAATGCAAAGCAGAACTTTGAAACAACAACAGCGAAAGTTCATTTGGATTTTCTTGGCACCGGGACTTTTAACAATTCTGGTTTTCACCACAATTCCTGCTGTCACTACCTTGAGCTACTCCTTTTTTAGTTGGGAGGGGTTTGTTCGTGGTTCCTTTGTTGGTTTTGAAAACTTCCAAAATCTTTTTGAGTTTCCATGGCGAGATCAATTTCTAGCGGCTTTGGCGCACAACACCATTGTTTTTATTGCAATCATGATTATTCAGACTTCGCTCGGAATTTTGATCGCTTATGCATTATTTAGATTAAAGCGTGGACAGCGCTTTTTCCGTACCGTAACTTTTTTGCCAGTTATTTTCTCGTTGGTGATTGTTGGCTATATGTGGCAAGTAATGCTTAATTCTTACTTTGGCCCAATTAATAAAATTTTGACTGATATCGGGTTAGAAAGCTGGGCACAACCTTGGCTTGGGCAAACTTCAACAGCACTTCCAACTCTGGTCTTTATTAATTTATGGCGTTGGGTCGGATTTCCTGCCATCATTTTTTTGGCTGGCCTAAATGCCATTAGCAACGACTACATTGAAGCGGCAAAGATTGACGGGGCCAAAGAAGGCCAGATATTCCGCAAGATTCTTTTCCCGCTGCTTGCTCCATCAATGACCATCATCACTATCCTGACTTTCATCGGAGCCTACGAATGGTTCGATCTGCCGTATGTAATTGGCGGCACTGTTGGTAGTCCTGCTGGCTCTACCGATACTTTGGCTTTGATGTTCTATCGACTTTCCTTTGGTAGTGCAGATTCGGTTTCAAACGATATTGGAGTTGGCTCTGCTCTCGGAGTAATCATTTTCATAATCGTTGGTGTAGGTGCAGGCGTTGGTTCTAACTTGATGCGTCGTCGCGAGGTAGAGCAATGATTAGCAAAATACTAACTGGCACCTTCTTTAAAGCAGTTTTGGTAATTAATGCATTACTAGTTTTGTTACCAGTCTTTTTCTTATTGAACTCAGCGCTACGTGAGACAGGTAGCTTTGGTGCAAATCCACTCGAATTAGCGCGTGACCCGGAATGGAATAACTTCACCCAAGTTTGGTCTGGTGGCGAATTTCCGATCTTCTTAAAGAACTCATTAATTGTGACTTTGGGCTCGCTGGTTGTGATTTTGGTCTGCGCTCTTGGTGCTGGATTTGTTTTAGGTCGCTACGAATTCAAGGGCAATAGTTTGATTTATGGTTTTGTATTAACCGGCATGTTGGTTCCCGCAAAACTTGCGATCTTGCCACTCTTTATTCAACTAAAGTGGATGCACTTAATTGATTCACATATCGGCTTGATTTTGGTTTATGCATCAGGGGCGCTACCTGCTGCAATCTTTATCATGGCAGGTTTCTTTAGATCACTGCCGGCAGATATTGATAGCGCTGCTCGAATTGATGGCGCCTCGGAACTTCAATTATTGCGTTTAGTTCTGGCACCACTTGTGCGACCAGGGTTAGCAATCGTGGCAATCTACTCAGCAATTCCAATCTGGAATGACTTCTTCTTGCCGCTGGTGTTCCTGCAAAGCCCAGAGAAAAAGACGATTATGCAAGGTCTAACGCTCTTCTTTGGTGAATATTCATCGCAGTGGGGCGTGCTCTTTGCGGGTTTAACCATCGCGGCGTTACCTCTCATCATCTTGTACTTGCTGCTCTCGGAACAATTTATTAAAGGACTTACTGCCGGAGCTGTGAAAGGCTAGGGGTATGGGTTACTTAGGAATAGACGCTGGTGCAACCGCTACTAAATGGGCTTTATATGACGGGTCGCAGATTGTGGCCGCTGGAAAATGTGCTGCCATGGATGGTCATATTTACCGGCCAGAATCAAAAGCACGTGCCCACGAAGTCTTAACCGAGATTTCGGCGGCGGTCAATGGCGCTGAAATAAGTGGTGTGTTTGCTGGCATCACTGGCGCAGCTGCCGAAGATAGTGCAACCGACCCACTCGGAGAAATTTTTCATAGTTTTTTTCCTAATGCAAAAGTTCGAATTATTCACGATATTGAATTGGCGTATTACGCAAATTTTGAAGTCGGCGAAGGAATTTTGCTCTACGCGGGCACTGGTTCAGTTGCAATGTATATCGATGATGAAGCTGGACCAGTTCGTGCTGGCGGCTGGGGTTATCTATTAGGCGATGAAGGTGGTGCCTATTGGATTGGGCGCGAATCAATTCGTTGGGTGCTTGCCGGCCTTGATACTGGTGAAGAAGTTGAACCAGATTCGTTAAGTGATGTGATCTTAAAAGAGATCGGTGCAACTAATTGGGATAGCATCAAAGCTTTTGTTTATTCCAGCGACCGTTCAGAGATTGCTAAATTAGCTGCAACCGTTGGCCGATTGGCAGATGCCGGCAACGCCGATGCACAAGGCATTATTTATGAGGCCAGCCAGTTCTTAATTGCTTTGGTGCATCAACTCGACACGCAGATTGAGAATGCTCCTCGTATTGTCATTGCCGGGGGAGTCTGCCAAGCAGGTTCCTTTATGGCAAAGGCGCTTAACTCATTTTTTAGCGAGCGAATTAGTATCTCTGATTGCGATATCGCCCAGCGCGCAGCTGAACTTGCCGTCGATATTTAATTACTCTGCGATTTTTACGCGCTGTAGTGCTTGATCTAGTCGAGAAACTTCGTAGATTTCCATACCGGCAATTTTCACATCAGAACCCACTGGCACCAGAGCCCGCTTAAAACCTAAGCGATGCGCTTCGGCTAATCGTCGCGATACGCCACTGACTTTGCGGATCTCACCAGCTAGCCCAACTTCGCCAATAGCTACTAAATCAGCAGGTAAAGCAAGGGCTTTAGCCGCAGATGCCACCGCTAGAGCTAGCGCTAAATCGGCAGCAGGTTCGGACATTTTCATGCCACCGACTGTAGCTGCGTAAACATCACGACCATTAATGCGGACATTTGCGCGAAGCTCTAACACTGCAAGGGTCATAGAAGTTCGAGCAGAATCTAAACCACTGGTGACACGGCGAGCATTTCCGAAATCATTTTCGCGCCCTTGCGAAACTAGCGCTTGAATTTCGGCGAGTAATGGCCGGCGACCTTCGAGCGTTACTGTCACACAAGTGCCTGGAACAGGTTCGGCATGTCGCGAGGTAAATAAACCAGTTGGATCGAGCACACTTTCGATGCCGGTATCACTTAAATCAAAGCAACCAACTTCATCGCTAGCGCCAAAGCGATTTTTAATGGCACGGATTAAACGTAGTCGTGAGTGACGTTCACCCTCGAACTGTAAAACGACATCGACGATATGTTCGAGCATTCGTGGACCAGCGATAGATCCGTCTTTAGTTACATGGCCAACTAATAGCAAAGTAATGTCGCGATCTTTACAGATTCGAATAAGTGCACCAGCCACTTCGCGTACTTGAGTAACGCCACCAGGTGCGCCATCGGCTGCACTTGACCCAATAGTTTGAATTGAGTCAATAATTAATAGTTGCGGCTTAACTTCATCAATATGTGTAATTACCGCACCTAAATCAGTTTCAGAGGCGAGCCATAACTTTGGATCAATGGCGTTAATGCGTTCGGCACGCAAGCGAACTTGTGAAGCTGATTCTTCGCCACTTATATAAAGTGCCGGAATATTGTTCTTGGCAGTTTGAGCTGCAACTGAAAGCAAAAGTGTTGATTTTCCAACACCTGGTTCGCCGGCTAATAAAATCGCAGCCCCAGGAACTAAACCACCACCTAGTACGCGATCTAGCTCAGATACCCCAGTTGGTTTGGCACTTGCGGCAGATAAATCAACATCGCCGATTGGAGTTGCTGAATGCGTAACGCGACCAGCAACGAGCGATAGTTTCTTAGGTGCGGCAATCTCTTCGACGCTGCCCCAAGCCTGACATTCACCGCAGCGCCCAACCCATTTTTGCGAAGTCCAGCCACATTCAGCGCACTTAAAGGGGTCTTTTTCTACCTTAGCCACAATTAAACCCTAGCTGCTAGGACTGACTTTTTTCTGTCTGTGCCAACAAAGTTGCTGGATGTTGAATAACGAATAGTGGCAGTGAACGTGCTTGCGCTGCTCTGATTCCTTCAACACGCGCATCACATAACTTAGCCAGAACGTCGTACGCAGCTTGTCCCATTAGTGCAACCAGTTCAGCGCGATTAGAAAGATAAACCGGTTGAGTTCCAACGTGAGCATCAGAATTACTGGTGCAATACCAATCAAAATCTTCGCCGCCATCGCCCCAAGCAAGTCGCTCATACTCACCCAGTACTGTAACTGAGTAAGTTCGCTCGCCAACTTCGCGCGACTCAAAAGATCGACGCATTGGTAACTGCCAACAAACATCTGGCTTCGTGTCAACAAAGTGTTTATTTTCTTTTTGCGCAAGATGATGAAGTACGCAACCAAAAGACCCGGTAAAACCAGGAGCTTCGTGACCTTTACGATTTAAGAAAATGCAAGATTCTTCAACGACTCGAGTTTTGCGTTCATTATCTTCATCGGTCTCAGAAATTTGTAGCAAACCACCTGGTTTTTTTGGTTGCGCAACATCAAAGTACTGCCACATATCGCGCGTTAATAGAGCGGCTGCGCGCTGAGTGCGAGCTTCATCTTCGGCATCCGAATACATCGCGCCTTCTGTGCAGCAACCATCATTTGGACGATCTGCGAATACACCTTTACAACCATCGCCATAAATACAGGTCCAATGTGAAGTTAACCAAGTGAGATCACACTTAAAGATCTCTTCGTCATCGTTAGGGTCAATGAACTCGACCCAATCGCGCGCAAAACCTGCTTTTACTTCGGACATAGAGGTTGAGCCTATGCGTAATTACCAAAAAGCGCACATCACGAACAGGTACGATTGCGAGATGAAGACCGCGGTAATAGGTGCTGGAAATATGGGCGAGGCGTTAATCGCTGGCCTGATTGCTTATGGTCAAACCCCTACCGATATTGCGGTTTGCGAGAAGCGGACAGAACGTGCGGTTGAACTAACTGACCGATATGGAATTTCGATTGCAGAAATTGCAGATAGCGTGCGAGCTGCTGACGCGGTTCTATTGGTTGTTAAACCGCAAGATATGGCGTCGGTTTTGGCCGAAGTCGGTGCTGTGATTAATCCAGCGGCAGTCGTAGTTAGTTTTGCTGCCGGTAAAAAAATTGAATTCATTACTAGTAACTTGGGCAAACCTAACGCGGTTATTCGGGTCATGCCAAATACGGCAACGATGGTTGGTGCTGGAATGGCAGCAATCTCACTTGGTGCTGGCGTGACTTCGGCACAGCGCGAATTCGTAGCCGGGTTCTTAGCCAAATCTGGGCAAGTTGTTGAAGTCACTGAAGAGTTACAAGATGCAGTGACTGCCACTAGCGGATCTGGCCCGGCTTATTTCTTTGCCTTTGTTGAAGCAATGGTCGCTGGCGCAACCGAACTTGGTTTAAGTTCCGAAGTTGCAACACAGCTCACAGTTCAAACTTTGGTTGGAGCAGCAAAACTCCTCGCTGAAAGTGGCAAAACTGCAACCGAACTTCGCGAAAATGTAACCAGCCCTAACGGAACCACGGCTGCTGCTCTAAATTCTTTTTCCAATGGTGAATTATCAAAACTAGTCGCGAAATCAATGAAAGCGGCTCATGATCGCTCCATCGAATTAGCTTAAATGTTTCGAAAGATGGCGTTATTACTTAGCGCCTTTCTAGCTATTTCGATCACTCCGCTGACAGCGGCGCCAGTAATCCCGCTGGCAATCGTAAAAGCCATTCCTGTAGATCAAGATATTGCTGGAATGTTAGTTGGCGATAGTGCAATCTATTTATTCGGAAATACCCCAACCG
>RFRA01000063.1 GCA_009924725.1 Actinomycetota bacterium | reverse complement strand
TCCTGAAGCTGCGCTATCACCAACTACCGTGAAAGTCGTAACTTGGCTCATTTCAAGCAACCCGCAATCGATGCTTTGCTTTAGTAAAACCATCCTTATCACCATGCAAAGTCAGCATTAGCGAAACAGTCGAGCTCCAAGGAAAGTTTTCGGCTTGTTCGTGACATTCATTTGCCAGATTTGGCCGCACTTTTGCCCAATTTAGGACTTTGGCAACTGCGGCCGCGAAATCATTTCCATTGTCATCTGCAACAAAACCGACTGGTTGATCCGAATCGATCAGTAAAAATTCACCAACTGCGCTGGATGATGACGCGATTACTGGGGTGCCTGAGGCAAGTGACTCAAGAGCGGCTAGACAGAAAGTTTCAATCGGGCCAGGTGCCATTGAAACATCGGCCGAAGCTAAAATTTCAGCAACTTTGTTGCGGTCTGCAATAAATCCTAGGAAAGTAACGGGCAAATCTTTAGCTTCTTCGCGCAATGTTTTCCACATTGGGCCGCCACCAACATAAACTAATCTCGCATCGATTCCTTTATCGCGCAGAACCTTTAGAGCTTGAATAGAACGCTGCGGCTTCTTTTCAGGAGACATCCGGCCACAATGAACTATTAAATATTGTGAACCTTTTAGTAAAGATTCTTTTAATTCGGCATTTGCTAAATTTGGACTAAAGCCAGTCAAATCTACGCCCAGCGGAATCTGGGCCAAGTTGCCAATTTTAATGTCGCGGAATTCTTTAGCAGCAAAATTAGTTGTTGCCACAACATGTGTAAAACGGCTAGCCAATCTGCGATTATGCCAATTAACAAAATTGGTAATTTTGATTGGTAAATAAGTTGAGATTAACCCACGTAGTGATTCATGGCTAAATACCACCGAAGGAATGTTTCTGTTTATCGCCCATTTGCCGATACCGGTCAACGTAAATCGATCTGAAATTTCTAACCGGTCAGGCGCTAGAGTAATAATTAGCCTTTTGACTTGTCGAGTATTAATGATTACTCGATAACCACCACTAAAAGGTAAAACAACTGATGGCAAAGTTACGCGCTTTCCTGATGGGGTTTCTTCGCAATAGAAAGCTGTGCCTGGGACAACGTAGATAAATTCATGACCTTTGGATTGATATCCCTTACCCAGTTCATGCAATGTAGTTCTGATGCCGCCAGATTTTGGCCCATAGAAATTGGCAATATGCATAATTCTCATGCCACTAGCTCCGCTCGACTTGATTCCTTGGCTGCGATCAAATCTAAGTAATGCTTAATCAGCTCTTGATTAATTGATAGCCAAGTGCGATTAACCACAGATTCACGCGTTACTTTGCGCAGTTCAGTGACATCACTTTGCTGAATTAGCTTAACTACACGCTTAATTTCCTTAGGATTTCCAGTGTTGATTAAGTAACCCGTTTTGCCATCTTCAACTAAATCAATTGGTCCACCTGAATTAGGCGCAATAACTGGAACTCCTGAAGCCAGAGCTTCTTGAATTGATTGACAGAAAGTTTCATGTTGACCGGTGTGGATGAAAATATCAAGTGAGGCATACATGCGGGCTAGATCATGGCCAGTCTTAAACCCGGTAAAGATGGCATTAGGTAATTTTCGTTCCAAGCGCTCTCTAATCGGCCCATCTCCAACAATAACTAATTGCACATCATCTTGTTCGTCAAGTGAAATTAAATCTTCAATGCGTTTTTCGTGTGCCAAGCGACCGATGTAACCAACTAATGTGCGATCTGGCCGATTTCCGAGTAACGAATTGCGTAAATTTTGATCACGGTTTTCTGGCCGGAATCTCTCGGAATCTACGCCACGTCGCCATAGTTCTACTCCAGGAACACCTAGTTCATTTAGGTAATCACAAGCTGATGTTGAAGGCGCAAGTGTGCGATCACTATTTGAATGAACCCGACCAACAAACTTATTTAACGTCGCATTAGCTAGCTGGAATCCGTAATGATTTGCAAATCCAGCTAAATCTGTTTGGTAGACCGACAAAGTTGGAATTGCATTTTTCTTGGCGAAGCGAGCTACATAATTTCCAAGTAAAGCTGGTGAAGCTAAATGAATAACGTCAGGTTGGAAATTCAGAACTCTGGCTTTAGCAAGTTGTTGAGGCAGCGCAATTGGAATTAAGCCCTTTACATTTATTGCTGGAACTCGCAGAATTTCAAATCCGGCGTATTCACTCGGCCCACCAACAGACTCTGGCGCAATGATGATTGCTTCGTGCCCGTTTGACTTGAAGAAATCTAAGATTCTCAAAACTGAGTTGGTCACGCCATTGATTTGTGGGAGGAATGACTCGGCAACTACGGCAACGCGCAGCTTATGAAGTTGCGTAATCTCATTCACGGACTCAAATTTCTCTCAGGAAAGGGAGAGAACTCTAAAGTGAAGGTGAAGTGTTGGTGAACCCTAAGGGAATTAAGTAAACGCTCAAACTAGGCGGGGATGAACGAGATCTCGCTGACTAAATGTTGGCACTCCCTAAACCCGCCAGTAACATAACGGTATGAAGATTGCAGTCTGCGTAAAACAGGTGCCAGATTCCTGGGCTGAGAAGAAGATGGTCAACGGGGTCCTCGACCGCGAAGGTGTCGATGCCGTTCTAAATGACCTCGATGAATATGCAGTTGAAGAAGCGCTGCGCATTGTCGAAGCTCATGGTGGAAATGAAGAAGGTGGCGCAAATAGCGTGACCATCGTTTCCATGGGACCAGAACGCGCAACTGAGGCAATTCGCAAAGCGCTCTCAATGGGCGCTAACGATGCGATTCTGGTCAGCGATGTAGCTCTTGCTGGTTCTGATGCACTCGCAACTTCTAAAGTTTTAGCTGAAGTAATAAAAAATGGTGGTTTTGATTTAGTTATTTGTGGAACTGAATCAACCGATGCACGCATGAGTGTGGTGCCGGCAATGTTGGCGCAACGCCTGGGTTGGGCGCAGTTGACTTTCGCCTCCTCAGTTTCAGTTGATCCAGCCGCAAATACAGTTTCGATCACCCGTACAACTGAAGCTGGCGTCGATGCGATTAATGCAAAGTTCCCAGCTGTAGTTAGCGTGGTCGAAAAGATTAACGAACCTCGTTATCCATCTTTCAAGGGCATCATGGCTGCGAAGAAGAAAACAATTGATAGTCGTGATCTTGCAACAGTTGGAGTATCAGCCGAATCTGCTTGGTCTTTAGTCGCAGATTCATCACCCCGCCCACCTCGTGCTGCTGGCGTTAAAGTCACTGATGAAGGTAATGGCGGAAATGATTTAGTTAAGTTCCTAACAGAGAAGAAATTCATATGAGCCAGATATTTATTCTTGCCGATTTTGCTGGCGATAAGTGCACAAAGACCACTGCGGAATTAGCAACGGCTGCAGCTCGTAATGCCAGCGTTACAGCAATTGTTTTAGCAGCCCCTGGTGCTGGCGCAACACTTGCGGCATCGGTTAAGCACGGGCCAATTGCGAACGTATTAGTAGTTGAATCTGCTGATTTTGCAACACATGGTGTGGCAGCAGCTGCCGATGCGGTTGCTCAAGTAATTGCGCAGAAATCACCAAACGCACTTCTAGTTGCATCTCATGCTTATGGCAAAGAAGTTGCGGGTCGCGTTGCAGTAGCAACTGATTCCGGAATCATTACCGATGCGGTTGATGTGGCTGCAGACTTGACTGCAACCCAATTAGTTTTTGGTGGTTCAACAACTGTGCATTCCAAAGTATCTAACGGTGTCCCGATTATTACTGTGCGCCCAAACTCAATCGAAGCCGATCTTTCGGATTCAACACCTGCAGTTGAAAATCTTTCGCTCACAATTTCTGATGCGGCCAAGTTGGCAACTACTACTTCATCAACTCCACCAGTTAAGGGTGGCCGACCAGAACTTACTGAAGCTCAAGTTGTTGTCTCTGGTGGTCGCGGTACAAATGGAGATTTTTCAGCAGTTGAAAGTTTCGCTGATTCACTTGGCGCCGCAGTTGGCGCATCACGCGCAGCAACTGATGCCGGTTGGTATCCACATTCACATCAGGTTGGCCAGACTGGAAAAACAGTTAGCCCACAACTTTATGTTGCTTGCGGAATTTCCGGTGCGATTCAACACCGCGCTGGCATGCAGACCAGCAAGACAATTGCCGTAATTAATAAAGATCCGGAGGCACCAATCTTTGATTTGGCTGATTTCGGCGTAGTGGGTGACCTATTTGCGGTTCTACCTCAAGCTACGCAAGGAGTTACTGCGCAAAAGTCCTAGACTTACCCTCATGAATAGCGTCTATCTCGACCATGCGGCAACCACGCCGATTTTGGCTGACGCGCTGTCGGCATTTACTGCCCAAGCCAGCAAGTTAGGCAACCCATCTAGTTTGCATACCCAAGGTCGCGCCACTCGCAAAGATTTAGAAGATGCCCGCGAATCAATTGCGAAAGCTGCTGGTTGCCTTTCGAGCGAGATTATCTTTACCGCCTCAGGAACCGAAGCAAATAACATTGCGCTTAAGGGTCTGTTCTGGTTAGGTCGCAAGAATGGTCGCAATGTTGTGGTTATTTCAGCAATTGAACACCATGCGATTTTGGATCCAGCTAATTGGTTAGTCGAACACGAAAGTGCCGAAGTTATTGAAGTACCGGTCACTAAATCTGGCGTGGTAGATCTTAAATTCTTAAGTGACTTGATTTCGAAACGTGGCGATGAGATCGCAGTTATCTCGGTTATGCATTCCAATAATGAAACTGGCGTTCTGCAACCTATTGCCGAAGTAGTGAAGTTAGCCGGTGATATTCCAGTGCATTCTGACGCGGTACAAAGTTTCGGAAAAGTTGCATTGAGTTACAACGAACTTGGTCTTTTTGCAATGACTCTAAGTGCCCACAAAATTGGTGGCCCACTTGGTATCGGGGTTTTGATTCTGCGCCGAGCTGTTGAGATTCCAGCCCTGTTGCATGGCGGCGGGCAAGAGCGGGAAATTCGAAGTGGCACGCTAAACGCACCTGCAATAGTTGCATTCGCTGCCGCAGTTAGCGCCAAGAGTTACGACGCAACCAATATCGCTAAGTTGCGTGATGACTTTGCGCAAAAAGTTGTTGCACAAATTCCAGATGCATTTGTAAACGGTGCTGATGTCGATCGTTTGCCCGGTATTGTGAATATCACTTTCCCGCGCACCGAAAGCGATACTTTGTTGTTGCTGCTAGATAGCGAGAAAGTTTCCTGCTCAACGGGTTCGGCTTGCAGTGCAGGCGTGCACAGACCAAGTCATGTTTTGATGGCTATGGGCCATGACGATATTTCTGCGCAATCTTCGCTACGTTTCTCCTTTGGGCCAAGTAATACGGCAGCCGAAGTTGATTATGTGCTGTCAGTACTGCCCGGTGTAATTCAACGTGGGAGAGCGGCGGTAGCTTCATGAAGTTAATTGCAGCCATGAGCGGTGGCGTTGATTCTGCAGTTGCTGCTGCCCGCGCAGTCGAAGCTGGTCACGATGTAATCGGTGTTCACTTAGCACTTGCGGCTAACCCACAGAAATATCGTTCAGGTGCGCGCGGTTGCTGCACTATCGAAGACTCGCACGATGCTCGTCGTGCTGCCGATGTAATTGGAATCCCGTTTTATATCTGGGATATGGCGCAAGAGTTTCATGATGGCGTAGTTGAAAATTTCTTATCGGAATACTCAGCTGGCCGCACACCTAATCCATGTTTGCGTTGCAACGAGAAAATTAAATTTGCCGCCGTTCTAGATCGCGCTCGCGCGATGGGTTTCGATGGCGTTGTAACTGGGCACTATGCCAATACCCGGGAATCTGAAAACGGCAAAACACTTCACCGCGCAGTTGATCATTCAAAAGATCAGTCTTATGTACTAGCAGTGTTAACTCGCGAGCAAATCGATGGCGCAATTTTTCCGTTAGGCGATACCGAAAAAGTTGATATTCGCAAAGAAGCCGAAGCTCGGGGCTTAGCGGTTGCCCAAAAACCAGATAGTCACGATATTTGTTTTGTGCCTTCTGGCGATAATGCCAGTTGGTTACACGATCGCTTAGGAAGTGAAGTTGGCCCAATTGTTGATCAAGATGGTAAAAAGATTGGCGAGCATAAAGGTGCCTACACCTACACAATCGGACAGCGAAAAGGTTTAGGGCTAACAGTTCCGACCGCCGATGGTTCACCACGCTTTGTGCTAAAAATTGAACCAGTCACAAATACTGTGGTTGTCGGCTCTCGTGAAGAGTTGGCAATTTCTAAGATCTGGGGCGAACGCGCAATCTGGTGCGGCCCAGACGTAACGGCCGATAAAAAACGTGGTTTTGTGCAGATTAGAGCGCACGGAAGCGCACTTGATTGCACCTATTACTTCGATGGTAGCAATCTAATTGCCGAACTTGATGAACCGTTATTAGGACTGGCAACTGGGCAAGCAATGGTTATCTACGATGGCGATCGCGTAGTTGGTTCGGCCACGATCTGTCAGACCGAGTAATTGTCATGAGCAATGCTGCGCGCCATCGCATAGTCGAACTTACGGCACAGATTCGCGATCATCAGTTTCGTTATTACGTATTAGATGACCCAGCGGTAACTGATGCCGAATTCGATAAATTATTAAAGGAACTCGAAGCGCTAGAGGCTAAACACCCTGAACTTAAAGAACCAGATTCACCAACGCTGCATGTGGGCGGCGGCTTCTCAACTCAGTTTGAGCAACATGATCACATCGAAAAGATGATGAGTCTGGACAACGTCTTTGACCTTGTTGAATTAAGTGCTTGGTTTGAGCGCGTCGAGAAAGAAGTTCCGAACCCAAAGTACTTATGTGAACTTAAAGTCGACGGCCTGGCAATTAATCTCAAATTTGAAAACGGTCAACTAACTCGCGCTTTG
>RFRA01000062.1 GCA_009924725.1 Actinomycetota bacterium | reverse complement strand
TTAGATCAGCAAATTTTGAGTGGAATCGGAAATATTTATGCCGATGAATCACTTTGGGCGGCAAAAATTCATCCAGAACGTATCTGTAGTGATCTATCTGCAAAGAAAATTAATTTATTAATTGATAGTGCTCGCGAAATCATGGCTCGCGCCTTGGAATCTGGCGGCACTTCTTTTGATGATCTCTACATAAATGTAAATGGCGAGAGTGGCTACTTTGAGGTTCAACTAGAGGTTTATGGTTGCGAAGGCGAACCATGTTCTAGATGTGGCCGATTGATAAAAAGAATTTCTTTTGCAAATCGATCGTCTCATTTCTGCCCGTACTGTCAGAAGTAGAGCCCGCAGCAAGGTAGGTTTGCCGCGTGTATTTGAAGAGCATCACGCTCAAGGGCTTTAAGTCCTTCGCGTCATCGACGACCCTGCGCCTCGAGCCAGGTATCACCTGCGTGGTGGGTCCGAATGGCTCTGGAAAATCCAATGTGGTCGATGCCCTTACCTGGGTTATGGGCGAGCAAGGGGCCAAGTCGCTGCGCGGCGGCAAAATGGAAGATGTTATTTTCGCCGGTACCAGTGGTCGCTCACCTCTAGGTCGCGCTGAAGTTTCCTTAACAATTGATAATTCTGACGGCGCGCTACCAATTGATTATGCCGAAGTAACAATTTCAAGAATTTTGTTCCGCAGTGGCCAAAGCGAATATCAAATAAATGGTGAAGCTTCGCGTTTGTTAGATATTCAGGAACTACTTAGCGACTCAGGTATCGGGCGCGAAATGCACGTAATCGTTGGCCAGGGCCAACTCGATGCAATTTTGATGGCCACACCTGAAGAACGTCGTGGGTTAATTGAAGAAGCGGCTGGAGTTCTCAAGCACCGCAAGCGCAAAGAGAAAGCGCTTCGCAAGTTGGATTCAATGCAGACCAATACGGCGCGCGTACAAGATTTAACGGTTGAACTTCGACGTCAATTAAAACCACTTGGCCGCCAAGCTGAAGTCGCTAAGAAAGCTGCGACTATTCAAGCTGATCTACGTGATGCAAAGTTACGTTTGTTAGCTGATGATTACATTGAACTTTCGAAAACTCTTACCGCCGAAGTCGCGGACGAAACGGCACTGCGCGAAAAACGCGCACTAGTTGAAGCTGAACTCGATGGCGTTCGACGCCGTGAAGAAGAGTTAGATTCGCAAGCAGCAGTTGATAGCCCACGCTTAGTTCAAGCTCAAGAAACTTTCTATCAGTTGAATTCGCTGCGCGAAAAATTTCGCGGAACTCAGAGCTTGGCTCAAGAGCGCTCCCGCTTTTTGGCAGAAGAAGCCGAAGAAGCACGCACTGCTGGTCGAGATCCAGAAGCTCTTGAAGCAGAGGCACATACTTTGCGTGGCGAAGAATCACAGTTGCAAACTGCTGTCCAGCTTTCTCGCACTAACTTAACTGAAGCATCGCAATCGCTGGCAGCAGCCGAAGCCGCACTTGTTGCCGAAGAAAATCGCATTGCCGCAGCGCTTCGAGCCATTGCTGATCAACGCGAAGGCACCGCGCGCCAAGAAGGCCATATCAAGTCATTAGCCGCACGTCTTGATGCGATGTCCGAGGAAATTGCTCGCTTAACTAAAGCCCGCGACGAAGCAGCCAATCGACGCGATCTAGCGCAACGCGAGTACGCGACTTATGAATTAGAAATTGCGAGCGCTGATTCAGGCGAACTTGGCTTAGATGCTGCTTTCGAAACTGCTAAGTCGGCTCTTGCTAGTTCTCGCGATGAACATCAGAAATTGGTAGATGCGGAACGAATTGCTGATCGTTCCCGAAACGCACTTGAATCAAAATTAGAAGCGCTAGAACTATCTACCCAATCACGAAATGGTGCAGCGGCTCTTCTTCGTGAGCCACGCGGCTTAGCAACTCTTGGGTCACTTGCTTCATTGATTGAAATTGATGCTGGTTGGGAAAATGCAGTTGCAGCAGCTCTTGGCCAGTTAGCAGATGCCATCGTCGTGCAAGACATTTCTGCAGCGATTACTGCGCTAAGCACGCTTCGCAGTGAAGACCTTGGGCAAGCCGATGTTTTGGTTCACCACAACCAAGTTGCTAATTCAGCTGCTCTTGCTGGCGGCTTAACTTCAATCACTTCGCATATTCGATCGAGTTCAGTTTCTGATTTAATTTCAGATCTGCTTGGCAAAACAGTAGTCAGCGAAACTGCAGCCGAAGCCGCTGATATTTTGCGGAACCACCCTGAACTCACTGTGGTGACTCGCGATGGCGATTTCTTTACAAAATCTCGTGCTCGCGGTGGTTCGAAGAACACCAACTCACTGATTGAAGTTAAAGCGCTAATTGAAAAATTGCGCAATGAACTTCAAGTTATAACTAATGAATGTGATCGCTTAAAGTTCGCGATCAATTCGGCAGCTCTTGAGATCGAAAGTAAGCAATCGGCTTTCGATGTAGCACTTTCTAAGTTAAATGAATCCGATGCTCGAATTGCGGCAATCACTGAGCAACTAGCAGTTGCAGGCCAGCACATGAAGTCAGCCATAGCCGAAGTTGAACGTTTGAATTCGGCAATCGCCGAAACGACAACAGCTAAGAGCCGCGATGAGGGCGAACTGCAGTCAGCGCAAAGCCAGTTAACTCAATCTGGCGAGATTGCTAGCCCGGATCATTCGCAGGCCGATGCCTTGCGCGAACGCGTTTCTGGTTTGCGCACAATTGAAGTTGAGGCAAGACTAGCTGTTCGTACTAGCGAAGAACGCTTAGATTCACTTGCTGCGCGTATCAAGGCACTTGTCGAAGCAGCAGTCACAGAGCGCGAAGCATCAGAGCGCGCAGTTTCTCGTCGTGGCGCACGTGCTCGAGGCGCGATTATCTCGCAAGCGATTGCTGAAGCTGCTTACGAAGCGCTAATTCACATTGAACGTTCTATCGCTAAGGCAGCCACAGAGCGTGCTGTATTAGAAGAAGCACGTACGGTCCGTGAAGGTGACACTCTTTCGGCGCGCGCACGTAATCGTGAACTAACTGCTGAACTCGAAATCCTGACCTCTAGTGTGCATAAAGATGAGATTGCTCGCGCCGAACAACGTATGCGCATTGAACAACTTGAAACTAAAGCAGTTGAAGAACTTGGTATCGATACTGAAACACTGATCAACGAATATGGCCCAGACAATGATGTGCCCACCTTTATCGAAAATGAAGCTGGCGAAATCATTACAACTGAGCTAATTCCATATCGTCGTGATCAGCAAGAGAAACGTTTGGCCGCAACAGAACGTTCACTAGCGCTTCTTGGCAAGATCAATCCGTTGGCACTTGAGGAATACACATCCCTTGAAGAGCGCCTGAAATTCTTAGCCGAGCAACTTGAAGACTTGAAGAACACACGTAGAGATCTCTTAGATATTGTTAAAGAAGTTGATGATCGCGTTCAGCAGATCTTTATGGAAGCTTTCGAAGCTACCGCCGAACATTTCGAAACCATCTTCGCGCGACTATTCCCAGGTGGCGATGGTCGATTGATTCTGACTAACCCAGATGACTTGTTGAACAGTGGTGTCGATGTTGAAGCTCGCCCACCTGGAAAACGCATCAAGCGTCTATCTCTGCTATCTGGTGGCGAAAAATCCTTAACGGCTGTGGCGATGTTGATTGCGATCTTCAAGGCACGCCCAAGTCCGTTCTACGTAATGGACGAAGTTGAAGCTGCCCTTGATGATGCCAACCTGGGCCGACTATTAGGCGTGCTTGAAGAACTGCGTGAAACATCGCAGCTAATCATCATTACTCACCAGAAACGCACAATGGAAATTGCAGACGCTCTTTACGGCGTGACCATGCGTGGTGACGGTGTAACTGAAGTTATCTCGCAACGTTTGCGCGAATCAAATAACGAATAAGTAGAAATGTATCGGCGCCGTTGACCATGGGCTTTTTTAAAAAGTTTCTCGCCAAAGTCACTCGCACTTCATCGATTTCTGCAGCTGACTGGGATGAGCTTTACGCTGAATTAATTGGCTCTGATTTAGGCGCTTCTCTAACCGCTGCCATTCTGACAACTGCCAAAAAAAGTAAATCTGAAGAACCTGTAGAAGCCATTCGTGAAGCACTAACTGCGCTGCTAAGTAACAAGCCGCGCACCATGGCTATTTCAGAAACTGGCCTAACTACAATCTTGGTAATTGGTGTTAATGGCACAGGTAAGACCACCTCAGTTGCTAAATTGGCGGCAAAAATTTCAAGCGCTGGCAATCGAGTTTTACTAGGTGCGGCCGACACTTTCCGTGCCGCAGCCGTTGAGCAGTTACAAACTTGGGCAACACGAATTGGCCTTGCCATTATTACTGGGAAACCAAATAGCGAACCAGCAGCAGTTGCATTTGATAGTGCTTCGAAAGCGATCACAGATAATTTTCAGTACTTAGTTATTGATACTGCGGGCAGATTGCAAAACAAAGTAGATCTCATGGCCGAACTTGGAAAAATAAAACGAGTGATTGAAAAAGTCACACCCGTCAATGAAGTGCTGTTGGTTGTCGATGCAACAACTGGTCAGAATGGCTTAAGCCAAGCGAAGTTGTTTTCAGAGGCAGTTGAAGTCACCGGTATCGTTTTAACAAAGCTAGATGGCAGCGCACGAGGCGGCATCGCCCTCGCGATTGAACATGAGCTGGATCTGCCAATTAAGTGGATCGGCACGGGGGAGGCCATAGGAGACCTCATACCCTTTGACCCACAAATTTACATAACTGGCATTTTGGACGCTGAATAAGCTGATCTTTTAACGCCCACGTAACATTTCGGGCGAATTCCTGTAATCAGTTTGAGAGAGATTACCGCCATCTCAAAGGCGAGAATTGCGAAACTCTTCGAAAGTGATTACTCATGGATATTAGTACTGGTGATACCGCTTGGATGTTGGCAAGTTCTGCATTGGTCTTGCTGATGACTCCTGGCCTCGCATTTTTCTACGGCGGCATGGTTCGCACTAAGAGCGTTCTAAATATGATGATGATGTCAATGGCCACAGTTGGCATTGTCAGCATCATCTGGGTTATCTACGGTTTTGAATTAGCTTTTGGCGTTGATGGCAAGTCGCCTTGGTATGGCGCGATTAAGATCTCAGATTTAGGTAATCAAGTTGGTGCGGTTGCTAATAATGGTGGCGAGTATCCGATTCCGCTTCTGGTTTTTGCGGCGTTCCAATTGATGTTCGCGATTATTACCCCCGCACTTATTTCGGGTGCAATTGCCGACCGCGCAAAGTTTGTTCCATGGACCATCTTCGTTGCGATCTGGACAACAGTTGTTTATTTGCCAGTTGCGCACTGGGTATTTGCATTCGGCAATAAGGTTGGCGATGTTGTAACGGGTGCTGGTTACTTAGCCGCTAAAGGTGTTGAAGATTTTGCGGGCGGCACTGCCGTTCACATTAACGCTGGTGCTGCGGGTTTAGCACTGGCCATAGTTCTAGGTAAGCGCATCGGTTGGCGCAAGGAATCAATGCGCCCACACTCACTGCCTTTGGTAATGCTTGGTGCTGGTCTACTTTGGTTCGGATGGTTTGGTTTTAATGCTGGTTCAGCGCTCGGCGCAAATGGCATCGCGGGATTAGCTTTCTTAAATACTCAAGTAGCCGCGGCTGCTGCACTAATTGGCTGGATCTTCGTTGAAAAAGTTCGTAACGGACATGCAACCACTCTTGGTGCAGCTTCAGGAGTAGTATCTGGTCTAGTCGCAATTACACCTGCATGTGCTTTCGTTGCACCTTGGGCCGCTGTTGTAATTGGTTTCTTGGCTGGTGTTATCTGTTCTGTTGCAGTTGGCCTGAAGTACCTATTTAACTTCGATGATTCATTAGACGTAGTAGGCGTGCACTTAGTGGGCGGAATCTTTGGTTCACTATCAATTGGTTTCTTCGGCTCAAGTGCTGTTAACAGCATTGGCCTAGATGGTCTTTTTTATGGTGGCGGAGCCGCACTGCTTGGCAAGCAAGCACTCGCAGTTGCCATGGTTGCCGGTTACTCCTTCTTTGCAACTTTAATTATCGGCTTGGCTATTGAAAAGACCATCGGGTTCCGCGTTACCAAGGAATCTGAATTAGAAGGTGTCGACTTCAATGAACATGCCGAATCTGCTTATGAAATGTCCGGATCAACTCGTGGAGGTTCCTTAATATGAAACTAGTAACAGCAATTTTGAAGCCACATAAGTTGGAAGAAGTAAAAGACGCACTCGAAGCTTTTGGCGTAAAGGGCATCACAGTTTCACAAGCAAGTGGCTTTGGTCGCCAGCGTGGTCACACTGAGGTTTATCGCGGTGCTGAGTACAAGGTTGACCTAATTGCAAAGGTAAGAGTTGAAGTTCTGGTCGATGATGAAGACTCTGATTCCGTTGTTGGAGTAATCGTTAAGGCGGCTTCGACTGGTTCGATCGGTGATGGCAAAGTTTGGACAACGCCAGTCGAGGAAGTGGTTCGCGTGCGCACCGGCGAGCGAGGGTCAGAAGCAATTTAGCTGCTAGTAATTTAGCTTGATGGGGGAGCAATTAGTAGGATGAGGCTATGTTCGAGTCTCTTGGCAATCGGTTCAGCAATGCATTTGCATCGCTGCGATCACGTGGAAAGTTATCTAATTCAGATATCTCAAATGTTTGCCAAGAGATTCGACAAGCTTTACTTGATGCCGACGTAGCGTTATCGGTCGTTGAAGATTTTGTAAACAAAATTGAAGTTCAGGCGAAAGCAGCCTTAACGGATCTACAAGCGGGCGCCAACCAAGCCCAAGCGATATTTGAAATCGTTAACAAAGAACTAGTTGAACTACTCGGCAGCCAAGCTCGTCGAGTTCGCTTAGCAAAAGTAGCCCCAACGGTAATCATGTTGGCTGGTCTGCAAGG
>RFRA01000061.1 GCA_009924725.1 Actinomycetota bacterium | reverse complement strand
CGATATCAGCTGCTGAATCAACACGGTGTTCGATCGTGAAACCGGAATCTGTTAAATAGAAACCAGGAAATGCCGTGGTTCTATATCCGACTAACCCAATTGCTAGCGTCTCTAGTCGTTCAAGCGTTGCACCAACATCGAGAATTGATTTAACGCCGGCACAAACCACTGTGATGTCTAGGGTTGAGAGCGCCGTTAAGTCGGCAGATTCATCGAATGATTCATTAGCGCCACGATGCACGCCACCTAAGCCGCCAGTTGCAAAAACTTTAATGCCAGCTTGTGCCGCTAAATGAGCAGTTGCCGCAACAGTGGTTGCAGCTGACTTCTTGCTCGCCACCAAAACGGCTAAATCGCGGCTAGATGCTTTGCTGATGTCATCGCGGTTTGCGATTGCCACCAGTTGCTCATCAGTTAATCCGATATGAACTACACCATCTAGGATCGCAATTGTTGCTGGAGTCGCACCATGTTCGCGCACGATTGCTTCAACTTCGCGGGCCACATTCAAATTCGATGGGCGCGGTAATCCGTGGCTAATAATCGTTGATTCAAGGGCAACAATCGGCGAATTACTCGCAAGCGCTGCTGCAACCTCCGGCGAAAAGACAAGTGCGGATTTCATGCCCTAACCTTAACGCATGCATCTTCACCAAATCTTGCCGGCAATTGTTGCTGGGCTTGGGGTCTTAGATGCGCGTGATGAAATTGCAGCTGGTGAATCGCCAAGTGGCCGCGAAGTACTTTTCTTAATTGATGGTTTAGGCGATGAAGTAATCGATAAGTACGCCGAATATATTCCGACGCTTTCAACTTTTACCCGAAGCGGGAGAGTGCAAACTGCTTTTCCTTCAACTACGGCTACCTCTCTTGCAACACTTACCACCGGAACTTTGCCAGGAGCACATGGCATGTTGGGTTACACCGTGCGAGTGCCACGTAGCAATGGCCGAATTCTAAATGCCCTGAAGTGGGATGATCGAGTTGATCCAACTTATTGGCAACCAGTTCCAACTTTATTTGAGCGAGCAACTGCAGCTGGTGTAAATGTTTCACATGTGGCTGCTAAACGTTATGAAAATACTGGATTCACGCAAGCGGTATTTCGCGGAGCAACTTATCGCGGCGCAAACGTAGTAGATGATTTAGTTGCCCAAACTAAGTTAGCTTTGGCTAAATCACCATCGTTGGTTTATCTCTATATGAATGATCTTGATTCCGCCGGTCATAACGATGGCGTTGGTTCGGATAAGTGGTTAGCGGCGCTAACAATGCTCGATCACATGGCTAAGCAATTAATTATTGAACTTCCAAAAGGCACCCGCATTTGGCTAACGGCTGACCATGGCATGGTTAATGTCGAAGAAAAAATTGTGATGGGTCGCGATAATCAATTATTAACTGGCATTGCCACGATTGCTGGGGAGCCTCGCGCTCGCCATCTATACCTAGATGAAGCACTTGATTCTGTATCAGCGCGTAATGAAGTTAAATCTCGATGGGAAGAATTCTTAGGCGATCGTGCCGATATCTATACCCGCGAAGATGCACTTACGGCTGGCTTATTTGGCCCAAATCCCAGCGCTGACTCCTTTGATCGCATGGGTGAAATTATTGCGATCGCTAAAGGCGGCTTGATTTTGATTGAAGAAGAGCGCGAAAGTTTAGAAGGTTCAATGGTTGGTCATCACGGCGCACTTACTGAACTCGAGAATTATGTGCCGTTATTACAAAAGACGATTAATTAATCTTCGTCTTTCTTCTGGCCAAACATAATTTCATCCCAACTTGGCACCTTTGCGCGACCTTGCACACCATCTTTTGCGGACTCTGAATCAGCATCGGTGCGGATTGAAACTAAACGTGGAGTTTCGCGCACAGGTTCAGTAGCGCGGGGAGTGCGATCAACTTGCTCGGTATAAATCAAACCTGGCTCAAGTGGCGCACGAGGTGCTGGAGTTTCTTCGCCAAGTAACCAACGCGCATTGTCATCGAGTGCGTTTAGCGCGCGACGAGTTGGATCGTATTCCCATTGGCCGGTGCCATGTCCATCAGAAGTTGGATAAGAAACTTGAATATTCCAGATACCAGTTTCAATTCGCCAGCCGTTGTAATTAATTTGCGTGATATCAACACCGCGTGGTGCTAGGCGCAGAACAATTGCATCACCGAAATTAACTGGTTCGCGTCCGGGTTCTTTGCGCACGACAACGGTGGCAACTTGATCAATAATAAATTGACGTTCCTGCAAAATTGGCCCGCTAAAGCGTTCTACTTTTTCAACGGTGATGTTTCCGTCTTGGGCAATTGACTCTGATGATTCACCAGTACGCAAACGACGTTGAATTTCTTTAACTGAAATTGGCGCAGCTTCTTCATCTTGCACCGACATTAAACGCGGTTGATTGACAGTTGAACGCAAGGTGTCGCTAATTCGCACGCTGAATTCTTTGCCATCGCTATCAAGTAGAGATAGATATAGGCCATCTTCAGACTTGCCGTTCACGCGCAGTTCGCTCATAGTTTTCAGAGCCTAACCGATGAGCCGTGACATTAGCGGGATTTCGAAGGAGTAGAATTACGTAATGACTGATGCAACGTTAATCGCTGAACTTCTTGAGTTAGCGAAACGAGTAGGGCGCGAAGCGGGCGAATTGCTACAAAATCGCCCAGCAGCTTTTGAGGTTACTTCCAAATCGACCGCAATCGATGTGGTCACGCAGATGGATTCGCAGAGCGAAAACCACATAGTTTCCGAAATTCTCAAAGCCCGCCCAGGCGATGGCATCATCGGTGAAGAAGGTTCTGAACGAACTTCAAAGTCGGGAATTACTTGGGTAATTGATCCACTCGATGGCACCGTTAATTATTTATATGGTTTGCCAGGTTGGAACGTGAGCATCGCGGCAAAAGATTCCCAAGGCGTTGTGGTGGGCGTAGTTGTAGCGCCAACGATTAATTCGACTTGGTCTGCCAGCCGTGGGGGTGGAGCTTTCCTAAATGAGCAGGCGATTGCTTGCAATGAAGGCGTCGAATTAAACCGCGCACTGGTTGCAACGGGATTTGCCTACGATGTTGATGCGCGGCCGGCACAGTTAGCCCAGCTTTCTGAGTTGCTGACTCGAATCCGCGACATCCGCCGAAATGGCGCAGCCGCCGTTGACCTCTGTTTTGTGGCGATGGGCGCACTTGATGGCTACTTCGAGAAGGGCTTGCAGGAATGGGATCTAGCAGCTGGCGGATTGATCGCAACTGAGGCTGGTGCCAAGGTCACCACTACCTCGGGCACCACGATTGCCGCCGCCCCAGCCCTGCACGCCACGCTCGCATTCCGGTTGGCCCAATAGCGCGCTCAGGCTCGATTTACGCTTAAGCGGCCACCTGTGGCAAGATACGCAGTCTGCCGTGGTTATTTAAGCCGCGACTAGATCTAGATAAAGAGGACGAAAATGAACATTCTTGACGCCGTTGATGCAGCATCCCTGCGCAAAGACATCCCGCAATTCCGTGCTGGCGATGAGCTCAAGATTTCTGTTCGCGTTATCGAAGGTAACAAGAGCCGTCTTCAGGTTTTCCAGGGAATCGTAATTCGCCGCCAAGGCGATGGCGTTCGCGAAACTTTCACCATCCGCAAGGTTTCTTACGGCGTTGGTGTCGAGCGTACTTTCCCAGTACACACTCCAGTTATTGAAAAGATCGAACTAGTAAAGAAGGGCGATGTACGTCGCGCCAAGCTTTACTACCTACGCGATCTACGCGGTAAGGCTGCCAAGATTCGCGAAAAGCGCGATGGCGTTGAAGGTTACGGCGATGGAATTCTGTCGACTCCGGAACCTGTGATCGCCGAAGTAATTGTCGAAGCTCCTGCTGTAGTTGAAGAGGCTGTAGTTGAAACTCCAGTGGTTGAGACTCCTGCAGTTGAAGAAGCTGTAGTTGAAGCTGCGGCGCCAGAAGCTGTGGCTGAAGAAGTAGTTGCAGAAGCAGCTGCCGAAGACAAGCCAGCCGAATAACTTCTAAAGTTAAACGCGGTTTGCGCAGATGAGACGCAAGCGGTCTTTCTTACAAGAATTCCCAGTACTAATTGTTGTTGCACTTGTCGTATCACTTTTCATTAAGACTTTCCTTGTTCAGTTTTTCTTTATTCCATCTGGTTCGATGGAGAACACACTTCAGATCGATGATCGCGTAGCAGTTAATCGTCTGCCATTTATCTCAAATAACATAAAGCGCGGCGATGTAGTTGTTTTCCGCGATCCAGATAATTGGTTACCAGCAGCAGATGTTGAAACTGCGCCTTTTGTAATCGCTAAAGCCAAGGCCGCGCTTGTTGCTGTTGGTGTTTTGCCAAACCCAGCTAAACAGTACTTAGTTAAGCGTGTAGTTGGCGTTGCAGGTGATCACGTAATTTGTTGCACCACAACTGGAAAAATTACGGTTAACGGCCAAGAGATGGTTGAGCCTTACATCTTTAAAGGAAATGTGCCAAGTGATATGAACTTTGATGTCACTGTTCCTAAAGGCAAGCTTTGGGTAATGGGCGATCATCGTGGCGCGAGTGCTGATTCGAGATATCACCAAGAGGATATAAATAAGGGCTTTGTGCCACTTAATCGAGTTACTGGTCGCGTGCTTGCAGTTATCTGGCCAATTAAGAATATTTCACTGGTACCAAACGTTGATGCGTTAAATCAACCAGCAGTTAAAACTAAAACTAAGTAATATTTATGAAGGTGATCGAACAGCTACTAATTGATGCTGGTATTTCGCCAATAGCCGGCGTTGATGAAGCTGGCCGTGGGGCATGCGCTGGACCGTTAGTAGTGGCGGCAGTTGTATTGAAAGATCCATTTCATCCTGATTTAGCACCGGTGCGCGATTCCAAAGAGATCAAAGAAAATAAACGTGAAGCACTCTTTGATCTAGTCATTGACCACGCACTTTCATACAGCATCATTGAAATTCCAGCAGCCGAAGTAGATTCACGTGGCGTGCATGCGGCAAATCTCGATGGCATGCGTAGAGCAGTTCAAGCGCTAAAAGTTGTGCCTGCTTATGTATTAACTGATGGATATGCAATTGCGGGTTTGGGATTGCCGAACTTAGCGGTTTGGAAAGGCGATCAAGTTGTTCACACAATTAGCGCGGCTTCAATTCTGGCCAAGGTTTATCGAGATCGCATCATGCGCCAACTTGATGAGAAATATCCGGCATATGGTTTTGCCGGACATAAGGGCTATATCACTGCCAGCCATAGCCAATTGTTAAGCGCAAATGGTCCGTGTATAGAACATCGACGTTCTTTTGCAAATGTGGCAGCGCTGCTCAAGTAACCACAGCTTCTTCTAGGCCACAAGGCGCTAAACGAAAGCTAAATAAGTCAGGGTCGCTCCATAGCCTCTGGCGTTATGAGAACAGTAAAGAAGAAAAGTCTAAACATCAGTACAGGTGCGGCTGGTGAAGAACTTGCTGCGCAATATCTGCTCAAACGTGGCGATGAAATATTGGCTCGCAACTGGCGAATCCGCGAAGGTGAACTTGATTTAGTTACCTTAGATCGCAGCGGGTTAATTCATATGGTCGAAGTTAAGACCCGCTCTTCGTCAGCATTCGGTCATCCACTTGAAGCTATAGATAGTGTGAAAGCGCACCGGATTCAGCGTTTGGCGCTGGCTTGGCTAGCCACTAATGGTGCGCTGGGATGTGATTACCAGATTGATGCAATCGCAGTTTTGATTTCAAGCGATGGCTCGCACACGATTGAATTACGGGCAAACGTTCTATGACTTTGGGAATGACTTTTGGGGTCGGACTGCAAGGTTTAGCCGGAAACTTAGTCACGGTCGAAGTTGATATCGCCGATGGGTTGCCCGCCTACACCTTGTTGGGTTTACCAGATGCCGCACTTTCAGAATCACGTGATCGAGTTAGATCTGCGTTGACCAACAGCAACGAACTTTGGCCAAATCGCAAAGTTACGGTTTCGCTTTCACCTGCCTGGTTGCCAAAAAGTGGGCCAAGTTTTGATTTAGCAATTGCCGTTGCGTTGCTAATTGCTAATCAAACTTTGCCAAATTGCGAAGACACTGTTTTCTTAGGTGAACTCTCACTCGATGGAAAAGTGCGAAGCGTACGTGGTGCGCTTCCGGCTCTGTTAGCAGCGGCAAAGGCTGGCATCACTAGAGCAGTAGTGCCAGCGGCAAATTTGGCTGAAGCAAAGTTAATGGTCGATCTTGAAATAATTCCAATGCAAACTTTGGCTGAAGTTCTGCGCTGGTTACGAACCGGCGAGCGGGCTGAAGCCGAACCACTTGATCTGCAATGTGAAAGCGATGAAGGCTTATTGGATTTTGCCGATGTAGCAGGGCAACCACGAGCACGGTTAGCTGCTGAGATCGCAGCAACTGGGGGACATCATTTACTCCTAATTGGGCCACCGGGTGCGGGAAAAACCATGATTGCACAACGATTACCAACGATCTTGCCAAAATTATCTATTGCCCAAGCTCTCGAAGTTACTGCAGTGCATTCAATTGCGGGCACGTTAGGAAATCGCGCACCGCAATCTTTATTGGCGCCATTTGTCGCACCGCATCACACAACAACTCGAGTAGCAATGGTCGGCGGTGGTGCACATGTAATCAGACCTGGCGCTTCATCGCTTGCACATAACGGAGTGCTCTTTATTGATGAGGCACCTGAATGTGGCCCCGGCATCTTGGACTCACTGCGCCAGCCGTTGGAATCAGGTGAAATCACGATAGCTCGAAGTATTGGCAACTTAACATTTCCGGCGCAGTTCTTACTGGTTCTAGCGGCAAATCCTTGTCCGTGTGGCAAGTTCTCCGGCCGGGGTCGCAACTGTACATGCACTTCGCAACAAGTGCGACGTTACTTAGGAAAACTATCTGGGCCGTTGCTAGATCGTATTGATCTGCGAGTAATTGTTGATCCAGTAAGCCGC
>RFRA01000007.1 GCA_009924725.1 Actinomycetota bacterium | reverse complement strand
GCGCCACAAATAAAGATTCGTGGATCATCAGTTTCTACGCCCCAGCGCCGGCTATCGCCTTCTTCGCGGAATGGGAAAGTTAGATCACTATGGAAGATATTTCCGCGCGGCAATGAGATCGCTTCTTCTAAATCCAATGGTGTCTTAGCTTCAATGCATGGCGAACCATCGCTATTGCGAGCAATAATTTCAGAGACTGGGTCAACTAAATATTTATCCAATTCGGCTATGAAACCAGCCAGTGCAATGGCCTTGGTGGCTTCATTATCGCCGTCAAAAAGTTCAGCTGGCGTGTGTAATCCGAAGAGAGTCAGGGTTTGATAGCCAGCAGCTTGTAGCTCGGGACTCAAAATTGAGGGGTCAGACAAAGTGTGGCAATACATTTCAGAGGGGAAACAAGCAGGCAACTTGCCCGCCTTGCTCTCTAGGTATGAAGCTTCGAGCTGAGAAAATTTCTCGCTGATGTGGAAAGTTCCGGCAAATGCTAACTCGGGCGAGATACCACTCTTAAGTCGAGGCATTTTCTTAAGTAACATGTTTATCTTAAACTGCGCACCCGACAAACTTGCTGGTTTCGGTTTATTGCGTAGTTTGGCTAAGACTTGTGGGGCTGCATTAGAGAGTAAATGGCTCGCTACAAATTGGTCGCCATTTTCAATTGTTGCGGTAACTGAATCTGATTGGCTATCAATTGCAGTGACTTTGCTATTTGTTCGGATCTCAACGCCTGCCGCACGAGCAACACGTTCTAGTTCTTTAACTAGCGCACCCATGCCACCTTTAGGAACTTTCCATTCGCCAGTTCCATTTCCAATCAGGTGGTAAAGAAAACAAATATTAGCTAACAAGTCATCGGCAGATGCATGGGTTCCAATTAGCGCATCAGTTAAAACTACTCCTTTAACCAAATCACTTTTGAATCGAGCGTTGATGATTTCCCCAATTGGCGCTTCAATCAAATAATTCCAAATCTCTGGTAAATCAATGTCGGCTTTTAGCTCGCTACGAGTTTTCAAAGGTTGCAACATATAAGGCGCAATGCGTTCGGCGAACTTTGCGACTTCACCATAGAACTGCTGCCAAGCGGCGGCATCTGCTTCGCCATCTGGAATTGAGGCAAATGAATCAGCGGTAGCTTGGTCCCATTGCCGAGAGATATAGAGCCCAGCCCCATTTAAATCTGGGGTGTATGACGAAACTGTGCGAGGCACGGTAACAAAGTTAAGTCCTAAATCGCTAACGATTTGATCAGGTAGCAACGCAACCAAATATGAATAACGTGACAAGTGAGCATCGAATTCGGGGAAAGCTCTGACACTGGCTGTGGCGCCGCCGATTTCCTCATTTGCTTCAAGGATTACTACTGACTTACCCGCTTTTGCTAAGTAAGTTGCCGCTACTAAACCGTTGTGACCACCGCCAATGATCACAACATCTTTAGTAACCGTGCTCATGGTTAAGCCTCAAGTCGTTTGGTTGAATTACGTACCACTAGCGTAGTTGGTAGTACCAATGATGGCACTTCGGCACTTGGCTTGCGCAAGCGTTCCATAATCGACCAAGCAGCCATCTCGCCCATTAACTGCACAGGTTGTTCGATCGTAGTTAAATCAGAATATTCTGACATTTCATGACCATCAAAACCAATAATTGAAATATCATCAGGAACACTTAAACCATGACGCCTAGCTGCTTGCATCGCACCGAATGCCATTTCATCAGATTCACAAAAAATAGCAGTTGGTCGATTTGGTCTAGCTAATAAATCATCCATGGCACGCGAAGCAGTATTCATAGTGAAGTCACCGTGTACTTCACGCGAAGGAATCCATTCCAATCCACTTTCGGCTAGAACCTGCATGAAGCCGCGGCGGCGATCTTGTGGCACTGAGAAATTAAAAGGGTCATCGGGGCGGCCAGACATTAAACCAATTTGTTTATGACCTTGATTAACTAAGTGTTGAGTTGCCGTGCGGGCCCCAGCAACATCGTCAATTTTGATGCTTGCACAATCTTTATGGGCCATGCCAACTAGTGCGATCGGAATTCCCAAACTCAGCATTGAGGCAAACTCTTCTTCAGTTGGCGGCAAACTAATAACGATTAGCGCATCAACACGACCTTTGAGCAACTGATGCTGAAATAACCGTTCACGCCCTTTCATCTGGCTGAAGTTGTAAAGTAAAAGATCTAGGCCAGCTTCCCGAAGAGCCTGCTCGGCGCCATTGATTACTTGAGCGAAATACCAACGTGAAATATATGGCGCGACTACACCGACGCTATTGGTGCGGCCAGGTCGAATCCGATCACCATCTCCGGTTAATGAGTAATTTAATTTGGCGGCCGCTGCCTCAATTTTGGCCCGAGTTTGCGGATTTACATGCTCAAGGCCACGAAGAGCGCGCGAAACAGTTGCAGTTGAAACGCCAGCTTCCGCCGCGACTTCCTTAATGCCAGCCATCTTTGCCCCTAGTCTTATGAATCTTTCTGCAAGAAACTGTAAATTCCTGCAACAATTGCAAAAACTAGGCCGTAACTTGGAAAAAAGCAATAGATTTTGAAGAATAAGGACTACCTTAGAGTTATGAGCAATCAAATTCAGACTCTAATCCAAGTTGAACTCGAAGATCGCAACCGCCTAACTGCTTTCTTTCGAATAATTATTGTGATGCCAGTTGCCATCTATGTAAGTGCTTTTGCAATCAGCTCAATATCAACTGACTCTTGGGGTTACGGCTTAGGCGGCTTGATTGTTATACCAACCCTCTTAGCACTAGTTTTTCGCGGGATCTACCCAAGTTATGCGTTGGCGTTTAATCACGCTTTGATTTCACTCGAGACTCGCGTGAATGCATACGCGCTTCTGCTGACCGACGATTATCCGTCGATCGAAGAAAATGACATTGTTGAGATAACTTTTCCCGAAGTTGGCAATGGTTCGCAATTGAGCCGAGTAAAGCCACTATTTAAATGGTTTCTAGCAATTCCGCTTTATGTGATGGGAATTATTTATTTAATTTATGGAATCTTCTTGACCCTCTTTGCTTGGTTCTCAATCTTGTTCAGCGGCAAGTATCCAGTTTGGTGCGCTGATGCAATGGTCGGAATTTTGGCTTTTTTCAATCGAGTTTACGGTTACGCATTTATTTTAGTAACCGATGAATATCCTTCCTTCTCGCTTTAATCTATGGCGGTACATTCAGCGCAAAAGATGCGACGTATTGTCGCTGAAGTTGCAAAGTTGGATCCTAAGTTTGCACCTTTAATCGCTCGTCGCCCACTTTGCTCAATTGGTCGAAGTGTTCCAACCGAAACTCATTTTGAGTCCTTGGTTAGTTCAGTTATCTCCCAACAATTAGCCGTAAAGGCTGCAGAAACAATTCATGCGCGCCTAGTGGATCTTTGCAAAGGGACAATAAGCGCTAAAAAGTTAATCAAACTCGATGATATTGCCCTTCGCGAAATAGGTGTTTCCGGTGCTAAGGCTCGCACAATAAAGGGCTTGGCTGGCGCAGTTATTGATAAATCAATTCCCATAGATACGATCGATGAAATCCATGACGATCAAGAGATTTATGAGAAGTTAACCTCGCTATGGGGCATCGGACGTTGGACAGTTGAGATGTTTATGATGTTTCAACTGGGACGCTTGAATGTGTGGCCCACGGGAGATTTAGCAGTGCGCAGAGGCTGGGACATCATTCATAAAAACAAAGAAGAGACTCTAGCTAAAACTTTAGATTCAAAGGGTGAGAAGTTACATCCATACCGAAGCGTTGTTGCCTGGTATTGCTATCAAGCAGTTCATGAAAGCCGCGGGCTGGACTACTAAATATCTTCCAGAATCAGTGAGACTGAATTAATGCACCAACGTTGATCAGTTGGCACGTCATAGCCTTCGCCTTCAAAAACATGGCCTAAATGTGAGCCACAAGCTGCACAACGAACTTCGGTGCGAATTCGCGGAGCTAGCGAGCGATCTTCAATAAGTTCAACCGCATCATCAGCAGAAGGCGCATAAAATGATGGCCAACCACATCCAGAATGAAATTTGGTTTCGCTGCGGAATAGTTCGGCAGCACAAGCTTTACATTTGTAGACACCAACCTTGTCGGTATCGGTGTATTCGCCAGTAAATGGACGTTCAGTTGCAGCATTACGCAAAACATCATAGGAAAGTGGATCAAGCTTTTCTTTAAGCTCTGCTTCATTTATTTTTACTGGATAATTATTCTCGCTCATTACAGAACTACTCCGACTGGAAATGCAACGCCTGTGCTTGAATGACAGTCGTATCCGTTTGGATTCTTCTGCAAATACTTCTGGTGATATTCCTCAGCCAAGAAATATTCAACGCCATCAGCGCTAAGAATTTCAGTAACAATTTGATCCAGACCAGCGTTCACCAAAACTTCTTGGTATAGCTCACGAGACTTACTGGCCTGAACCAATTGCTCTGGCGTATTTGCATAAATTGAACTGCGATATTGAGTTCCAATATCTCCGCCTTGCTGATTTAGTGAAGTCGGATCGTGCATCGTCCAGAACTCTTCTAATAAACGTTGGTAGGAAATTTGCTCGTCATCAAAGCGAACATGAACCATTTCAGCATGGCCAGTCACGCCAGTACAGACTTGCTCGTAACTTGGATTTGGGCGAGTTCCACCCATGTAACCAACACTTGTTTCGATAACGCCAGCTAACTGCCAGAAACGGCGTTCAGCACCCCAAAAACAGCCAGTTGCAAAGTATGCGCTTTGAATCATGGCGATATTCTGGCAGTAAGCTCTCAAAATTTCTCATTCGAGATCAATTGCGATCAATCTCTCCTGAGAAATTATTTATATCCGCGCTACTGATAACCTTGCCATTGCGCCCCCGTAGCTCAGGGGATAGAGCACCGCCCTCCGGAGGCGGGTGCACAGGTTCGAATCCTGTCGGGGGCACATTTAGTTGGTGTAGTCGGTCAAGTTTTAAATGCACGCGAGATAAATCACCTGTAATCGGGAAATCCCCTGCGTTATGTCCTTGTAATACGGGTTCAGGCACGGGAGAATGAGCACATTACGACATCAAGATCGTAGCTAGACCAAATTACTTAATTGGTACGGAACTGGCTTCTGTACGCGAGATTTCAGGGATAGGTGGTGGGAATTATGGATTGGCGTCATCAATCTGCTTGCCGCGATGAAGATCCAGAGCTGTTCTTCCCAGTCGGAAATACTGGCCCTGCCATTACCCAGATTGAAGAAGCAAAAAAGGTTTGTAACCGCTGCATTGTTAAAGATGCCTGCTTGGCTTGGGCACTTGAGAGCGGACAGGATGCCGGAGTTTGGGGCGGTTTATCAGAAGATGAACGCCGCGCACTCAAGCGTCGCGCAGCACGTAATCGTGCTCGCCTGCAAGAACAACAAAACCAGTTCTAAAGCGGGAACTCCAAGGTGGCTTGGGTGCCAGACTCCCCTGAAGTTAACTTAATCTGACCACGTAAATCATTCTCGGTCAGTGTTCTAACAATTTGCAGCCCTAGATTAGAAGAATTAACTAGATCGAAATCGCTTGGCAAACCTGCGCCATCATCACTAACTGTAACTTTTGCTTTACTTTCAAAACGTTCGCAATGAATAACTAAATTGTTTCCTTCTTCGGCTAATCCATGTTCTAAAGCATTGTGAATTAATTCGGTGACAATTAGGGCAAGTGGTGTGGCAATTCGTGGATCAATTTCCGCCAAAGAACCACTCCGCCTGATGTTGATTTCGCTCATGCGAGGACTTAAATCTGCTGCATGTATCACCAGATTATCAAGCACCTGATCAAAAGCTACTTTGGCATCGGCGCTATTTGAAAGAGTTTCGTGAACTAGTGCAATGGAAGCTATACGACGAACCGCTTCTTCGAGAGCAGCACTTGCTTGTGGCTCTTCAATACGGCGAGCTTGTAATCGCAAGAGTGCTGAAACTGTCTGCAAATTATTCTTAACCCGGTGATGCACTTCGCGAATTGTGGCGTCTTTAGTTACCAGCTCGCGTTCACGACGGCGTAACTCGGTAACATTGTGCAACAAAACAATCGCACCAATTCGATCATCGCCTTGCAATAGTGGCATCACCATTAAATCAATGGTTGCGCCTTGATTCTCAATTTCGGCACGACGTAAAGATTTTCCACTGAGTGAACTGCGAATTCCTTCGTGATGTGATTCATTACGTTGTACAGACACCTGTGACGCTACTTCACCCAAATTAAAGCCCTCTAAGTCATTCCCCCAACCCATTCGGTTAAAGGCAGATCTGGCATTAGGGCTGGCATAAGTAATCACGCCATTTAAATCCAGTCGAATTAGGCCATCACCTACACGAGCAGTTGGGTCGAAAATCGAGGACGCATCATGATATGGATAGGTACCTTCAACAACCATTCGGTAAAGGTTGTTAGCAATCTCGCGATAGTTAAGTTCTAATCGGCTGGGCGAACGCATTAGCTCAGCATTTCGATGGCGTGAGATAACCGCGATTACTTGCCCTTCATGAATTACTGGAATTGTCTCTTCTTTAATTAACAATTCACCGATTAATTCAGGTTCCGAATCTCGCACGATATCAGCGCCAGAAAGCGCTTCATCTAACCGAGGTCGTTCCCCCCAAGTAACTTCGGAGCCAATTAAGTCATTTGCAAACACTGTTGCCGAAGTCGTAGGTCGAATATGTGCGATGGCCACATAACCAGTTGGCCAAGATGTCGCATCAGAGCGCAGCGGAACCCAAAGAACTAAGTCTGCGAAAGATAGATCGGTAAGTAACTGCCAATCAGCAATAAGTTCTTGCAACCGATAAATTTGAGCAGGAGATAATGTGCTGCGGCCATTAAGCAAATTTTCGATCGGACTCATTTAAGTAACCTGCCAATTAGGAAGGTGAATCGCGATCTCTTGCGCCGCATACCAAGTTAGTTCGCCATCATGATCATCTGCAGCTCCGACGAATAAGCAGTCAGCCTGACTAAATTTAATGGGTGAAATTAGCTGCACTTCGACTTCAGATTCTTGCCCTACTTGTGATTCTTCTAGATCTACGGCTAACACAAATGAGAATTTTGCAGAATCTTCTTGATATGAAATTGAATCTTCAGCTGCCAGCAAAGAAAGGATATATTCCGACTCTTCCTCGCCGAGTTCTGGATTTATACTTTTAAACTGACTCGTTGGGACAAAGGCGGTATCAATTGAAATTTCACCATCATTTAAGAGCTGAGCTAACTCATCTGGAGTTAAAGCCAAGTATCCGCGCATGGGCTAACTCTATTGGAAGATTCACCACAGCCTAAAACTAGACCTCGCTTGCAATTTTGAGAATCGCCTTGCGCAACATCGATTTTGGGCTGGCCTCACTGAGCGAAGTACTAGTAGTTGCCGCAGCTGCGACTGCCCGGTTATCTCTAGGTAAAGTCAATCGATTTAGCGGATTTAACTGATCTATTTGTGCCGCTAACTCATGCGCTCCCTGATCACTCCGGCGACGAGGGACTTCTAAATTCGCTACAAATTGCAACTTAGCTTTGATTTTATTCTTGGTTAATTCCTGAATTAGTCGAGTTAATCTGAAGCGACCAACCTCATCAGGCCTGGAATTTATCCAAATTTCATCGCAGTTATCACTACTCCAAATCAGACATTGGGAATTCCAGCGACGATCAGTTAACTTCATGGCCAAATTAGAAATTGAGCCAAGATCGATAATGATTAAATCGAAGTTAGCATAAGCACCAGTCATAAATTTATCGAAGTTGGCACTCTTGCTCTCCGTTAATTCATAGGCCCAAAGAAGTTGTGAGATCAATCTAGGATTCTGGTCACCTCGCAAGTTACGTAGTTCCAGTGCTATGGCTATTGTGGGTTCGATTGAATTGCCATCAATTAGCAGGGTTCGCTTTTCTAACAAACTAGATTCCATCGCCAGATTCAACGCCAAGGTCGTAGCTCCGGTAGCAGAGCCGGCCGAGGCAATCGCAATAACCTTGGCGCCAGCTAAATTGCTTACTTTATGGCTCGAAATTAGCGGTTCGCGAAATTCTCGACGCAGGACAGAGCGAATTTGTGAGACTAATTCGATTGGGTCTGTTGGTCTTGGTGATAGCGAATCAAAGCTAGCCAACTCGGACTCGGTACCGTAGCCAATTACGTGACGAAAATGAGAACGTAAGTTTGCAACCAAGTCATCGCTAAAGCCCGGTAAATCTGGGGCATAAATCAAAATTGAATTCTTTGCATTCTCACGATTCTGAGTTAGGAATACCTGTAAAGCGGCAACATCTACCGCTCTAGCCACAATGTCCCAACCTTGAGAATGCAAATTACTAGATACAAAGCTTTCAAAATTACTATCCGATATCGCGGTAATTATCGTATGAGTACTACTTTCAACCATGTAGTTTCACCACCACTAATCGGCCATAGGTAGTAGCTCTGAGCACATCGGAAATCTCTTCTCGTCCAATTGCAATGGTTATTGCAGCTTCCGAACCGAAGTTAGAATTTTTGCGCTCAATAGCGCCTAAATAAATATCACTCAACACTAGCTCTGGTTCTGACGGAAAAGCTCCTGCCTCGGCATCTTCTAGAAGATAGATACTTATTCGATCACCAGCCAAAACTGTACCCGGCAAATCAATTGCTCTAATTGTTAATGAAACTTCAGCACTATTTATGGCTTCGCTTTGCGAACTAATTGATTGAGTCGCAATCAACGAAGTACGTTGAATTCGATTTATCACAATACTGCCAATTGGATTTACGCTAGAAGGCACGTAATTATCAGAGATCGCCGAGATGTTAACTTGGACTTTTGAAATGTCAGTGGCAGCAATTTGTTGTCCTGGAGTTAATTCGCGATTTGCAATCCAGAAACTTTGCTTTTGATTTGAGAGGGTTGAAATTAGGATGCTTGAGCAGATAGAAGCGACTAGCAATGATGTTGCAACTAGTACGCGAGCTTGAATTTTCGATTTCTTAATAGACATAAAAGGCATCTAACGACGCCAACAGACTTTCGTAGTCTCCTCATCCACAGTCATCCTTTCGGATGAGTCCGAGTCATCAATTGGAGTGATCTGAGCCAGCCTTGCAAAAGAAATTCTCTAGCCATGACAACTACTGATTTATCCGTTGAACCAATTTTCCAAACCATAACTTTTTCACTGATTTCAAGTAACCAAGATGAGATCCCGGGACACCCAGTACTAGACCTATTTCGCTCCCCTGTGCCTGTTGAAGCGCCACAGAAAGCAAAGTTGTATCTGATCCCAACTTCATATGGGGATGAATACGACCCCGATTTTGCGCCAATGCCTACTTCGGCGAGTGAGTTACCGGAGATAAGCGGATGGGCCTTGAAGTACGGAGTTAGCGCACTTGAGATCTGGGCTGGCAAACGTCCGGCTGCACAATTAGCAAGATGGACACATAGTAATATTTTCGCCAAGTTAGTCGCAGATACCGGCTCGGTTAAAAACATTGGTCGGATTAGAAAGCTGCATGTGAATCAACCGTTAGATGGGATCGCAGAATCAGTGTTAACCGTTAGATACGGCGACCGGCTGCGCTCATTGGTAATGCGTTTTGAAGGTATTGATCAGAAATGGCTATGTACTGAGCTATTTCTGATTTAACTAAAGTTGAAAATATCTATAGGTCTATGAGTTAAGCGCCGCCATGACAACGCTTGTACTTCTTTCCAGAACCACAAGGGCAGGGCGCATTTCGCGAAACGTCGTTCTTGGTTACATTGCCATTTTCATCAGCTGCGCTGTACTGCAACCCAATTGGTGAAACTGGTTTTGCTTCAATGCCCTTTGCTTGGACCTCAGATGATTCAACAGTGACTTCGACATTGAAAAGGAAGCCAGCGATCTCTTCTTTAATTGCATCCATCATGGCTGCAAATAATTCGTAACCTTCACGCTGATATTCAACCAATGGATCACGTTGGGCCATCGCGCGAAGGCCAATGCCTTCTTGTAGATAGTCCATTTCGTAAAGATGTTCGCGCCATTTGCGATCAAGTACCGAAAGCAGAACTTTACGTTCTAGCTCACGAGTGACTTCAGAACTCAGTGAGTTTTCACGATCTGCATATGCCTTGGCTAGATCTTCGATAACCCGGTGCTTTAGGAGTTCAGCATCGAGGCCAGCGCGACCCCCAAGTTCGGCATCAAGATCAGCTGGGCTAAATGAGATTGGGTAGATGACTTTGAGATGGTTCCAAAGCGTCTCGAGATCCCAGTCTTCGGCATATCCCGAAGCAGTTGCCGCATCGACATATGCGGAGAGGGTATCTTGCATAAATTCAATAACTTGTTCCTTGAGATCTTTTCCTTCTAGAACTAAGCGACGCTCACCATAAATTACCTCGCGTTGACGGTTCATTACATCGTCATACTTCAAAACATTCTTACGAATTTCGAAGTTCTGTGCTTCAACTTGGGTCTGAGCCGAACGAATTGCATTGCTGACCATCTTTGATTCGATTGGTTCATCCTCTGGAATTCCGGCAGCCGATAAAACACGCTCTACGATGCCTGAATTAAAGCGACGCATTAAGTCATCTTGAAGTGAAAGATAGAAACGTGATTCACCAGGATCGCCTTGACGACCGGAACGGCCGCGCAGCTGATTATCAATACGACGAGATTCATGGCGTTCAGTGCCAAGAACGTAAAGCCCACCAAGGGCGATAACTTCTTCGTGCTCCTTCGCAACAGCTGCTTTTTGACGAGCAATCTCGACTGGCCATGCTGCTTCGTATTCAGCCGCGTTATCTACTGGCGAAATTCCACGGCGCTGTAGTTCGAAATCTGCCATGAACTCTGGGTTGCCACCGAGCATGATGTCAGTACCGCGTCCTGCCATGTTGGTAGCAACGGTTACAGCACCTTTAATTCCGGCACGAGCAATAATCGTGGCTTCGCGTTCGTGATGTTTCGCATTTAGAACTTCGTGGGCAACACCTGACTTGCGCAAGATCGCCGATAGTTCTTCAGACTTTTCAACGCTGACGGTACCAACTAGAACTGGTTGACCCTTGCGATGACGTTCAACAATATCTTTTGCTACCGCGTTAAATTTGCCGATCTCAGATTTATAAACCAAATCCGCCTGATCGATACGCACCATTCCGCGGTTAGTTGGAATCGGCACCACGCCAAGTTTATAAATCTGATGAAATTCAGATGCCTCAGTCATTGCTGTACCAGTCATGCCAGAAATAGTTTTATATAAGCGGAAGTAGTTCTGCAAAGTAATGGTTGCCAAAGTCTGGTTTTCATCTTTGATTTCAATGCGCTCTTTAGCTTCGAGCGCTTGATGTAGGCCTTCACTGTAGCGACGGCCGGCCAACATGCGACCGGTGTGCTCATCAACAATTAGAAGTTCGCCATTCATAACTACATAATCTTTATCGCGCTTGAAAAGCTCTTTTGCACGCACTGCATTATTCAAGTACCCAATCATCGGCGTATTGACGGCCTCGTAAAGGTTTTCAATCTGCAGCAACTCTTCTACGCGAGTTACACCTTCTTCAAGGATGCCTACAGTTTTCTTTTTCTCATCAATTTCATAGTGAACATCTCGCTCAAGCTTTAAAACAATATTTGCGAACTCGACGTACCACTTAGTCGCTTTATCAGCGGGACCCGAAATAATCAGAGGGGTACGGGCTTCATCGATTAAAATCGAGTCTACTTCGTCAACTACTGCGAAAAAATGTTCGCGTTGTACGCAATCATCAAGTGACCAAGCCATGTTGTCGCGCAGGTAATCAAAGCCAAATTCATTATTTGTGCCATAAGTAATATCGCAGTTATACGCATCGCGACGTTCTGCTGGAGTCATGTTGTTTAAAATCACGCCAACAGTCAGCCCCAAGAAACGGTGAATACGGCCCATCCATTCACTATCACGCTCTGCGAGATAGTCATTAACAGTTACAACGTGTACACCTTTGCCAGCGATCGCATTTAAGTAAGAAGGAAGCGTTGCAACCAGAGTCTTACCTTCACCAGTGCGCATTTCGGCAATATTTCCCAAGTGAAGCGCTGCGCCGCCCATTAACTGTACGTCGTAATGACGTTGCCCTAATGTGCGTTTTGCGGCTTCGCGAACTGTGGCGAAAGCTTCGGGCAATAAATCATCAAGGGATTCACCCTTGGCATAACGTGCCTTGAATTCAGCGGTCTTGGCGCGAAGTTCTTCATCAGTTAGGGCAACGGTGGCTGCCTCAAAAGAATTTACTTTTACAACGGTCTTGCTCAACTCCTTTAGGATGCGACCTTCGCCGGCACGCATAATCCGATCGAGAATTGCAGGCATTGAGCCACCCAGACCTTTCAAAGTTACTATTGCTGACAATTGCCAGTTCTTAAAAAAACCAGTGCCAACTTAAGGGATAACTCCCCAATCTTAGGGGTTATTCACGCCTACGCAGCGCCACACAAGCCGTAGCAGCAGCCTGCACCTTAAACCCACCTCTGGTTAAGGCACGGTACGCCTCATTGATGGTGGCTCCAGTCGTTACCAGATCATCCAAAATAACGACTTTCTCGCCTGAATAGTTCCCAGGGAATTCAGGTTTTACGGTCAGCGCCATAGCCAAATTCTCGCGCCTGCTGGCAATATTCAATTTACTTTGATCACGAATAATTCTTTGATGTGTTAGCAGTGGTAGAACAGCCACGCCGAAATCTTTGGCAACTGAGATCGCTATCTCGTGGATGAAATCTCTACCGCGTCTGCGGTTAGAAGAACTCCTAGATGGAATTGGTACTAGTGCGCACCCAGAATGTTTCTGAAGTAGTCCTTGTAGTGATGCTCTCAAAGCAGCTAGTACTAGCAGATCTGCCGATTTTATATTCTGTTCTTTTGCCGCCAATAAAATGTTCTTTGCCACCGGCGAATACGGAATCGCTGAGTAAACAGTTAAATTAGAGATTCGACTTTGATAGATGTGCGGGTTCCATAGTTTCCGGCATTGAGAACAGATTGAATAACCAAGTTCACGACAACCAAAGCATCTAGTTGGAAAAAGCAAATATTTAAAATCTGAGAATAAGTGCATGTAGCAAGGCTAGGCTCGAGCGAAGAATTAATTTGCCAGCTAAAGATCAGATGTGGCTAACCCTTTAGTGAAATTAACCGAGATTGCAATTGATCACCAGCGCGTCTAGGTAGATAAAGAACAAAGTGAGTGCCTTTGCCCAGTTCGCCCCAGGCCTCGAGTTCGCCATTGTGCAAGCGTGCATCTTCTAGGGCTATTGATAAACCTAAACCAGTACCACCGCGAGTTCGAGCACGAGATGGGTCAGCTCGCCAAAAACGATCAAAGACCCGATTGAGTAGCTTTGGCTCGATGCCAACTCCGTAATCTCGAACTCCAACAGCAACATCTTCTGGTGAGGCCATTATGCGCACTTCTACGGGCTTGCCTTCGGCATGATCAATCGCGTTACTTAATAGATTTCGCATAATTCGCTCAACTCTTCGAATATCACCAATTACAAATACCGAATCACGAGGGCGATTTAGATTGATCTCCACACCATTTTCTGTGCCAACTTGCGAAAGATCAGCAATGCAACGCTCTAGCGAGCCACAGATGTCGAATTCAACCGCTTCTAGGACGGCCACCTCAGCATCAAAGCGACTGATTTCAAGGAGATCCTCTAGTAAGCGTTCAAAGCGATCGATCTGTCCAATTAATAGTTCAGAGCTGCGAGCGATTACTGGTTCAAATCCTTCACGCGCATTGTGAATAACTTCAGAGGACATGCGCAGCGTCGTTAGTGGAGTACGTAGTTCATGCGAGACATCAGAGACGAAACGTTGTTGAACTCGAGAGAGATTTTCTAGTCGCGCAATTTGTTTTTCCAGTGATTCAGCCATGGCATTAAATGCATTACCGAGACTAGCAATTTCATCATTACTCTTTACTTGCATACGCTGACTGAAATCACCTTCGGTGAACTGTTGCGAGATTTTAACTGCATCCCGAACTGGTTTTACAACTTGGCGAATCACGATCCAAATAATTAAGGCGATCAGAATGATTAACGCTAAACCAGTTAAATACAGAGAACTACTAATTAATCTCAATGTAGCTGCCTGATCAGCTAAGCTGAAAAGTACATACATTTCATATTCGCCACCTTTGGGAATACTTATTCGCTGTCCAACTGCAAAACCAGCTACCGAAGTTGCGCCGGCATAATTAATTTGCAAGTTCGTTGACTCAAGACTCTCCGAATTCTGTACCCGCTTACGTAAATACTGCGGAATTGAATCGCTTGATACTAAATTAGTACTGACTTCGTAGTTTTCTTTACCAATTGCAGATCCAGGAACTCGCAGAATCACGACTTCGCGACCACTTTCATTTGTTCCGATCGTGGTTGCTGAAGTTATTACTGAATTAAAAATATCCCGAACCGAGTCATTCGGATTTCCAGAAGCAATAGCAAGCCTATATTGGGCGCTAAATATGGTTGAACGAGCTTCGATAATCGAAGTATCTACTTTCACTTGCTTAATACCCGCTGAAAGTCTGGAGTAAAGGGTGCTGCCGGTAACTGAAATTACGACTAATGAAAGAAAAATGGTGGAAAGAACAACTCGAAGCGTTAAAGAATGCGGTTTTTGCGCACCACTAGATCGCATTTACTGGCCGCCGGCTTTGTAACCAACACCTCGCACAGTTACAACAATTTCCGGATGCTCGGGGTCGTGTTCAACTTTGGCGCGCAAACGTTGCACGTGAACGTTAACTAGACGGGTATCGGTTGAATGGCGATAACCCCAAACTTCACTAAGTAATGCATCGCGCGAAAAGACTCGACCTGGTTCGCGAGCTAGCGCAACTAGCAGATCAAATTCTAGGCGAGTCAGTGCAATTTGTTTTCCGGCACGCGATACCTGATGCGCAACAACGTCAATTACTAGATCAGCAATAGTTAAGAGTCCTGAGATATCAGTATTAGTGCGACGTAAGCGAGTGCGAATTCGCGCAATTAATTCTGATGGATGTCTAAATGGTTTAACCATGTAATCATCGGCGCCGGCTTCAAGGCCACGAACGACATCGTGGGTGTCGCCTTTAGCCGACAGCATCACAATTGGAACCAT
>RFRA01000060.1 GCA_009924725.1 Actinomycetota bacterium | reverse complement strand
GAAAGCTTCTCCGAGCGGTAAGCCGAACTCGGAATAGATCGAAACAAATTGCGCGCGCTTAGCCGCATCAGGTATTGCGATAGCAGCACCTAGATGAAGCGGGCGCTCAATTGTGTATTTAGCAGATTTATATCGAGCAATGTTTAGTGCTTGAGCAACACTTTGAGTGCCGCGAGCTTGCTCAAATACATCAAGATATTGTCCAGCAATTAACTCAACGCGCATTTCATCATGCACACCAAGGGCAGCTAAGAGAGATTCGCTTTTTATTCCAGAACTGTTCAGCATTTGATCAGACCAGATAAGTGCCAAGTCACCAATTAAGACAGATGCTGATAAACCAAATTGGGTTGCCTTGCCTTGATACTTTTCGGCAAGATGCAGTGATTCAAATAGTTTATGAATTGCTGGTTCACCACGTCGGGTATCTGAAGCATCCATCAAGTCATCGTGAACTAATGCGCAAGCTTGCAGTAATTCCAAACTAGCAAAAGCTCTAATCTCAGCATCACTTAATTGAGAACCAGCACCCATTGCGCCAACGGCTGCGAAGAGTGGTCTAAATCGTTTTCCGCCATTGATCACAAAGGCAGTCAAGCTAGCTGCCGCTGGCTTTAACTCGGGTGCGATCGCCGTGAAATACTCACTTTGAGTTGAGAGGAAATCCTGGAGTTGCGCCTCGACTTGCACGCGCAAAGATTTAAGTTGCTCTTGCGGTAGAGCAGATGCCTCAGGTTTCACGCGCGTAACGATACGCTGACCTAGTGGTTATTCGTGCGACCAAATACTCTTTTGAGTTCTTTCCGCCTAAAGATCAGGCTGGCGAAGAACGCCTTTGGGCTGCCATGTCAGCGCTTGAACCGATCGCGCCAGATTTCATTTCGGTTACTTATGGCGCCGGGGGATCAACCCGCGATCGCACAATTCGCATAACTTCGCAGATCACGGAACGAACCTCAATTCCCACAGTTGCCCATTTAACTTGCGTTGGTTCAACTCGGGGTGAACTGATCGAAATTCTGCAGAAGTATAAAGAAGCTGGCATTCATAGCATTCTGGCTTTGCGCGGTGACCCAGCTGGCGGACCAAGTGCGCCTTGGGTGCCAACAGTTGGCGGATTTAACCATGCCGATCAGTTAGTTGAGTTAGCAATGGAAGTTGGCGGTTTTGAAGTTGGGGTAGCCGCCTTTCCTGATGGCCACCCGGCATCGAATGGTGATTTAGCAAAAGATGTCGATGTGCTAATTCGCAAAGAATCTTTGGGAGCCAGCTTTGCTACCACCCAATTCTTCTTTGAAGCGCAAAGTTATCAAAGATTAGTTGAGGCACTTGCTGCCAAAGGATCTAGCTTGCCAATTATTCCGGGTATTTTGCCCGTGACCAATGTAAAGCAATTGGTGCGGATGTCTGAACTAAGCGGAACTCCAATCCCGGCAAGTATTTTAGAAAAATTCTCAGCGATCGAAGCTGATCATGACGCAGTCCAAAAACTAGGTATCGAAATTGCTACCCAACTCTGTGAAGAATTACTCGAGTTAGGCGTACCTGGGCTGCATTTCTACACAATGAATACTTCATCTGCCACACTTGAGATATATCGAAAGTTGGTTACTAAGTGATCACCAAGAAAGAATTCTATAAGCGTTGGAGTGAACTTCATGGCAATGCTGAGATAGCAGGCATCGTTCACGCATGGCTCGCAATCTCATATCGTTTCGCACTGATTGCGACTTTGCTACGTATTTCACCAAATGTACTAACGCTACTCGGATTGATCTCAGCTATCGGTACTGCTCTGATTCCATATTCATATTGGGCAATTGCTTTAGTTGTGTTTTCACTAATCTTCGATGGTGTAGATGGCAGTGTGGCGATTTTCCAACGTCGTGAAAGTGCTTGGGGTTCAATCCTTGATTCAGTTGCCGATCGCATAAGTGAGGCGGCTTGGGCATTCGCGCTCTATCAAGTCGGAATTCCACCCGAAATAGCAGTTGGTTTATGGCTGGCAGCTTCAATACAGGAATATGCCCGCGCTCGGTTGGCTGCCTCTGATGTAAAAGATTTAGGCATTGTCACTTTCGCCGAACGCCCGATGCGAGCCAGCCTGTTATTCATAATTTTAATTGCTTGGCAGTTAGGAATTCCTGGCTTACCGGCAATTGCGGGAGTTTTCCTAGTTATGCAGTTTATTGGCCTGCTACAAGTAATGCGCTTTGGCTTTAAACAACTTCGTTAGCGCGCACGTCCTATTGCATTTGCCACAATTTCGGCACTGATCCCAACTAATGGCAATCCACCACCTGGGTGAGTCGAACCACCAACACAGAATAGATTTTTAATTGGTGAGCGATTCTTGGTGCGCAAGAAAGCTGCGGATGCGCTGTTGCTTGAAGTTCCGTAAATAGAGCCACCAGGTGCCATTACTGATTCCTGCAAATCTAGCGGAGTACGAATTTCCAAGACATCTAAACGTTCACGGATCTTGATGCCGCGCGCTTCGATTTGATCGATTATCGAGTTGGCGTATTTATGGTTGAAATTTTCATCACGCCAATCAAAGCCATTCTGCTTACTTTCGTCATGACGCGGAGCATTAACTAGCACGAACCAACTTTCATGGCCAGCATCTTTAACCATTAGCGGATCACTAGGTGCACAGATGTAGATCGTGGGATTTTCTACGGGTTTCTTCTGCATGAAGATCGCTTCAAACTCGGCATCGTAATCTGCCGGGAAGAGAATTGTGTGATGATTTAACTTTTCAGCGGAATCAGCTGGCCGTAAACCAAGTAGCAGTGAGAAGCCAGCAAGTGATTTTTGCGTCTTTGCTAAATTCTTGCGTTCACTCTTAGCGCGCTTTTCAGTAGGACTAATTAGCTGATGATAAGTAAGGCTGGCATCACTATTTGAAACAATTAAATCAGCTGAAATCTCATTGCCATTGGCTAAGGCGATTCCGGTAGCGACTCCGTTAGTAGTTTGTATCTTGGCGACCGGTGAATTTAAATGAATCTTGACACCTAGCTCTAAACAGCGTTTTTCAATTGCGACAGCTAATTGGCCAATTCCACCAGCTAAATGCCAAGCACCGAAAGCTTCTTCAACAAAGGCGATGCTAAGTAATACCGCCGGCGCTTTGCGTGGGTCAGAGCCGCTGTATGTGGCATATCGATCGACTATGTATCGCAGCCGTTGATCAGTTAATTTCTCAGTTGCTATCTCGCGCAGCGACTTAAATGGAGCGATTACTAGCAGGTCACGTAACAAGGTGACACGTTTAAAAAGGGCTGCAACTGAAGTTAGTTCAGCTTCAATAAAAGGTTCGCGCGAAACATCCCACATTGCTTCAGCACGCTTCATAATTTGATCCCACTGTGTCGCTGCTTCGCTTCCAAACGAAGCTGTAATTGCTTGCAGAGTTTGATAGCGCGAGAGGTTTGCAAATTTAACGTTTGAGCCATCGGCGAAGCGATAGTCAAATGCTGGATCAACTGGAATCTGAGTTAAGACATCTTCCATAATCGAGCCTGTCTTTAAGAAAAAATCTCGATATACCGCAGGCAGGGTGAGTAATGATGGCCCGGTATCAAAGGCGTAGCGACCAATCCATTCGGTGCGACATTTTCCACCAACAAAGTTAGCTGCTTCAAAGATTTCAACCTGATGACCAGCTTTAGCAATTCGAGCTGCGGCGCACATGCCGCCAATACCGGCACCAATCACAACTACTTTGCTCATAGCGTGCGCCCTTTCCATTGAACTTTACCGCGGGCACTCCAAGAATAAATTATCAAGTAAATCAACATCAAAGATGAGATCGGGTGTAAGAAAGCATCAAGGAATCGACCACCAGAAACACGGGCCGAGATGATTCGCGAAATAATTACAAACTCCAAAGCGTAGAAGCCTGAAGTAAAGCCAGCGATCGCACCTAACAGTGGGAGAACTCCAGTTATAAATAAGAAAGCAACAGCAATAAGGGAACCAAATCGTGATCCGAACGCTGCCCATAGTGATTTACCGTAGCCAGCTTTAACTTCGGCCCATGAGTTATACATGTGGCATGTTGCGATACGCGAACCGTCGGCTACGCAGCCTTTGAATCCAGTTTGCAACAAAGTGCGGGCAAGTTCCATGTCATCTAAGACGGCGGTCTTTGAGGCTGAATATCCGGCAACAGCTGCAAGCGCACTTTGGCGAACCGCAAAGAATTGGCCATTAGCTACTGCAAGTGCGGGCCTGCCTGATTTTTCGGCAATTCGAAGCGGCACTGTCGATAACCAAGACCATTGAAGTAGCGGTTGAATTATTCGTTCACCAAAAGTTTTTGCAATCTGTTGTGGATATGGTGAGACGAAATCAAGCTTTTGATCGATGAGTAGATTTATCGCCGCACAAATTGCTCGCGGGACTAAGCGAACATCAGCATCAATGTTTACTAGGTAATCAGCTTTAGCTTTAGAGCGTAATTGCTCTAGTGCCCATGGCTTCCCGAGCCAGCCTTCAGGCAGCAACTCGCCACTTGAGATTGAGAATCTTTTGTCACCAGCAATTTCGCGCTTTAGGAGCTGGCAGGTTTCATCTTCAGAGCCATCATCTAAAAAGTAGAAACTAAGGTCTGATATTCCAGTTTGAGCTTTTAGCGATGCCACTAAATCAACAATATTTGCAGCTTCATTGCGAACTGGTAAAAGCACGGCAACGGATGCCGATATATCTCGACCATTGCGGGGTATGCGAATTGATTGCGCATTGATAAAAGTTAGCAAAAACATTGCTAGCGTTAGAACTAGAGAAACATTTAACATATTTAATATCTATGGGCGCCCGAGCCAACGAGCGAAAAGGTATGGCGCAAGTGCCAAGGTGTAGAAGAAGCCACCAAATAGCGCGACACCTGGGCGATTAAAGAAGAAGAGATTTGAAACAATTCCGCCAAACCAGCTCCAAGCTAAGAAAACATCAGCTGCCAGAAGTGAAGAACCGTATTTCCGTTGCTCTTTAGGTAAGGAAAAATTGAGAATCGCCATCAGCGTGATACCTGATAGCAACCACCCAAACATATTTGAGAGTGGAATATCTGGCTGAAACGGAACGTGTGAACCAGTTACTTCCCATTTCCAACGACCATCGCCAACCATTTGTGGATCTAAAAACAAATCCCATGCCATCAGCGCAAAGCCGCCGTAGAGAAATGTCCATCTCTTGGTCATTCGTCGTGCGACGACCAACAATGGGTGAGCCATCATGGCCCAAGCGAAAGGTACAACGATTGGAATTCCAAGCAACTGCGGGCCAAGGGTTGCGTCGTACGAATAAGTTCCAAATGGCCAGCCCGTGTTTTCACCAATAAGTTCGATGAAGAAAGCAAACGGCAAAGTGATCAACAAATAGCGGCCAGAGTAGTTCCAGCCATATGCAAGCCGGGCATGAACAAACATGGCAGCGGCACCGAAATAAACAGTTGCGATGGTGACGATTCGAAGGGCTTCGCCAGAGAGCAACGGATAAGACATCTGTAAGAAAAGGGCTGCAACCATTGTGCCAACCTGAAGGCCATTTGCAAACGGTGATACGCCACGGCGCCGACGGCGAGGTGTGTAGTTGCGAATGGACATGTGCTTAGTCTGCCCTATTAAGGCAAGTTAAATCGTGCCCCTGATCTCGCGCACGGCGAATCGGGCAAACAGCTCCTCGGCATACCAATCAAATTCTGCAGTTTGGGCAATTGCCTTTTGATGCGCAGCGCCTTTGTAGGCAAAGTCTTTGATTGCCTGCATTGACTCCCAAATTGAGAACGTGCCCTGCAAGCCAATGGGTGCTTCACCAATTCCAATTGTCGAAATCAAGCCAGGACTGGAATGCAAACTCGCAGTTACGGGAGGCACCGATTTAAAGAAACGCAGTGTTTGGCTGGCTTTGATGCGAGCACGAGTAATTGCAACTACTTGACCATCAAAATTAGCTGGCGCACTTGGCTCAAATGGTTTGCGTTTTGACCACATTCCAGTGGCGGCAATTGGATCAAGAACAACTCGAAATTCTGATTCAGATTTATTGCGCCATGCTCGAATTGTCATTGAACCATCTAGTGCTGCTAATTGGCTCTCTGGAATTACTACCAGACATCCCCAGCGAGTTGGGTCAGCATCACTTGGCGTGAAAGTTTCGCCTTTGCCGCAACCTAGCATTTTAGCAAAAGTTACACCTTTAGTTCTGCGCAAGAGAGTGCGATCAATTGCCATACGAATTAACGCAACAGGAATATTAACTCGCTTGATTCGCCAGAAATAAATAACGGTAATCATTTAGTTAAATTTGCAACTTCGGCAACTACACGTTCTGGGTAATCCCACATTGGGGCATGTCCGCAACTTTCCCAATTAAGCCAAGTCGCATGTCTTGGAGCTAGTGATTTCTCCTGGCAAGTACTGGCCGGCAAAGTTTTATCACTATCGCCAAAAACAATTGTGACTGGCACGGATTCTGAAACTTGTTCATCGAAGCGTTTCTTTAATAACGCATCCCAGGCTGGAAAATAACCAGCTGCATTAGCAAGTGCCAAAGTGGCATCTAAACAAAGTTGGTATGAGTACTTGCGCCATTGTGGGCTGACATCGGCAAAACCAATCTTGCGGCCCCATTCGTATTTAAGTCCAAACGGTGAAACAACTTTTAAGCTGCTGGCTAAATTTCGCGCAATTGCGGTACCTGGATACCGCACATTAAATGGTGCTAACCAAAGTCCTGCCGGTGCTAATCCTAAAACACTGGCAACGCGTTCAGGTTTCATGGCGGCAAGTTCTAGCGCGGTCCAACCACCTAATGAATTACCAACTAGTTGCGCTTTATCAATATTTAAGGAATCCATAGTTTCTAAGACATATTCCGCTAGAGATTTAGGACTCATATCTAAGCCCGCTGGTAATTGCGTCTCGCCATGGCCAGGTAGATCAACAGTTATGACTCGGTAACTCTTTGCCAGTTCGGGAACAACTAACTGCCAAGCAGTTGCGGCTGAACCCATT
>RFRA01000059.1 GCA_009924725.1 Actinomycetota bacterium | reverse complement strand
ACTCCTCGTCAGATTCGGGTTTACCAAGCAATGGGCGTAAAGCCAGAAGATTTCCCAGCATTTGCCCACTTACCATTTGTGATGGGTCAAGACAACACCAAGCTCTCAAAGCGAAATGGCGAAGTTTCAATTGCTTGGTATCGCGAACGCGGTTTCTTGCCTGAGGCGATTTGTAATTACTTAGCTCTGCTTGGTTGGTCACCAGGTGATGATCGCGAAAATGTAACGATGAAGGAGCTAACTGAACTTTTCACAGTCGACAAAGTGCATTCATCGCCAGCTCGATTTGATATGAAGAAGTTAGAAGCCATTAACGGCGACAAGATCCGTGCGCTAACTCCTGAGGAATTCCTTAACTGGTCACTGCCATTTCTAACTAAAGCTGCCGTAATTTCTGGAACTGATGCCGAAATTGCAGTTGTTAAGGCAGCGCTACCAATTATTCAAGAGCGCATTGTTACCTTGGCTGAAGTGCCAGCAATGCTTAACTTCTTATTCGTTAAGAACTTTGCGGTTGCCGAAGATTGCGTGAGCAAAGTAAATGATGAAGCGGCCAAATCAGTTTTGACTCGCAGTATCAGCGAATTAGAGAAGCTAACTACTTGGACTCACGATTCAATTGAGGCGGCGTTACGTTCTTCGCTCATCGAAGAGATGGGGCTAAAGCCTCGTATCGCTTTTGGTGCTGTTCGAATTGCGACAACCGGCAGCAATATTTCGCCGCCACTCTTTGAATCTATGGAGCTGCTTGGCCAAGAAGTTAGTTTGCAACGCATCAAATTGGCGCTTGCGCTCTAGCCGCTAAGCCCCTTTTACTTTAAGTGCGTTTCATAAGCGCTAATTCCTACGGTATTCTTAGACCTCGTTGACCTTTGCCGGTCGGCGCATTTGGGCGAAAGCCTTAATGGGGTATGGGGTAATTGGCAGCCCTGCTGATTCTGGTTCAGTAAGTCTAGGTTCGAGTCCTGGTACCCCAGCGCAAGACAATGTAAGAAGAAAATGAAAGCCGAAGGCGATCATTTTTGAAAAAACTAGGGCCCCGTCGTCTAGCGGCCTAGGACTCTGGCTTCTCAAGCCAGCTACGAGGGTTCGAATCCCTTCGGGGCTACAGAAGAAAAGACCGTTACCGAGAATTTCTCAGTAACGGTCTTTTCGCTTAATTAAAGAGATGTAGCAATGAAGACATTTGCCAGTGTTAGACCAATTAATCCAGCCCATACCGCGGTTGAGACTTCTGATTTCTTCTTATTCTTAATTGTTAAACCCAAGATAATTAGAAGTACTAGAAACTTAATACCGACCTTGCCGTGATCCGGTGCATCGTAATTTGCAGGGTCTGATGCATGTAGCGAAGTGTTGATACCAACTAAAGCAATACCGGCTACCAATGCAGTCAACATTGAGTGCAAAAAGCCCACGTGAATAGTTTTCTTTGGCTTAGGCAATGCTGTTAACAGAAGTACCAATCCGCCTAAAACAGAGAGAATGTGGATAATTAGAAATACATGTTTAATTGCGCTCATATGAAAAGAATAGAGGCGAATTTTGTAGTTTTGCCGCTAATTCTCACTTTTAGGGAGCATAATTTAGATATGGCAACTACTAAAAAGGCTCCAGCTGTTAAGAAATCAGCAGTTAAGGCACCGGCTAAATCTCCATCGAAGGCACAACTAGTGCAGCCAATTTATCAGCAACCAAAAATTGATTGGCGCTCGCTTTATTTATACGCCGTTTGCTTGATCACACTTATGGTCTGCCTATTTTCATTAGTTTCATTCATTAGAAGCGGCGTGAATTTCGTTTATCCAGATCCAGCATACGTTGATCCATATGCAACTAAACCACAAGTAAATTCTGCACTTATTGCCGCTCAAGTAAAAGATCAAAATCAACGCCAAGCAGTGAAGAGCATGATTGATTCAGTTACTACCTTAATAATTGCCGGCCCGCTTTATGTTTATCACTGGCGATTAGCTCGTAAATAACAAGTCGGATGCAAAAGTCTAGGTACTTAATAGCTATTGCTGCACTGCTTTCCCTCGGGTTGGTTCCAGCGCAAGGCGCAGTTAAAGTAGTAAAAATCTACGACGGTGACACTGTAACAATGGCCGATGGAGTGAAGATTCGGCTTCTTCAAATTGATGCCCCCGAACTTGCTGAAGGAGAATGCTTTGCCCAAGAATCTAGAGCTGCACTGGTTAATTTGTTAAGTAAAAAGGGAACCGTAACCTTAAAAGCAGATCCAGCCTCAGCATCGTATGATCGTTATGGTCGAGCTTTGCGATACATCTTTGTCGGGAAAATTAATGTGAATATTGAAATGGTAAAACTTGGGGCCGCTGCTCCGTATTTCTATCAAGGCGAGAAGGGCATTTATTCAGCTGCATTGTTAAAAGCTGCGCAAGATGCCAAGTTATACAAAATTGGTCTTTGGAAAACTTGCCCCGGCACTCAACTCTTACCAACTAAAGCGATTACGACTTACAAAGCTATCGGAAGTTCTGCGCCGACTCCGGTTAATTCAGCAGTGACTGCACAAAGTGCCACAACTGGTTGCGATCCTAACTACGCCGGCTGCATTCCAATTTATCCGCCAGATTTAGATTGCAGCGATCTAAAAGCACTTGGATTAACACCCGTTACGGTGATCGGAAAAGATCCTCATAAATTAGACGGCGATGGTGACGGAAGAGGTTGCACTAGCTAAAAAATTGCAAGTTAAGGTTTTTCACCTAAATTAATAATATTTGATTTAGCAAGGTCAGCAATTTCCTCAGAAGTTAAGTTCAAGCGCTTCTCTAAAATCTCTCGAGTATTTTGCCCGATATTTCGGCCAGTCCATTTTATTTCACCAGGTGTTTGGCTCATTCGATATAAGACATTCTGCATTCGCACTGGACCAAGTGTTGGATCTTCGACAGTTGTAATTGTGTCTAGCGCCTGAAATTGTTCATCTTGCATTATGTCTCTGATGTCATAAATCTGAGCAACTGCAGCTTGTGCATCTTCAAAGGCCGTAATTACTTCAGCTGTACTTCGTTCAGCAATCCAAGATGAAACAAAACCATCAAGAAGGTCTGCATGCTTAGCGCGCTCGCCACCTGAAGCAAACCAAGGTTCTGAAATAACTTCAGGGTGACCAACTAATGTCATTACCCGCTCGGCAATTGATTGGGCCGAAGTTGAGACAGCAACCCATTTCCCATCTTTTGTTTTGTAAGTATTTCTAGGCGCAACGTTGACCGAACGATTTCCGGTTCGAGGCTGAACAATTCCTAATTGATCATAAACAATTGGCTGCGGACCCAGGATTGCCAAGATCGGTTCAATAATCGCTAGATCAATTATCTGACCTTTGCCAAAAGCTTCACTTTCTGGATTCTTCTGAGCTGCGAGCGCAATAAGAATTGCTTGAGATGTTGCTAGCGCTGCGATGCCATCGGCTAGCCCAAATGGTGGCAGTGTTGGTGGGCCATCTACTTCGCCTGTCATTGCGGCAAAGCCACTCATTGATTCAGCTAAAGTTCCAAAACCGGCACGACCAGAGTAAGGACCAAATTGGCCGAATCCAGTTACTCGCGCAATTATCAACTTTGGATTTATTCTAAAAAGTTCTTCGGGCCCAATTCCCCAACGCTCTAAAGTTCCGGGCCGAAAATTCTCAATGAAAACATCAGTTTCAGCGATTAGCTTTTTGAAAATTTCACTTCCTTCGGGTTTGCCAAGGTCTAATGCCAATGTTTGTTTGTTGCGAGCAAGCATTGCCCAATAAAGTGCCACACCATCTTTTAGATGCCCATGCAGGCGAACTGGATCACCCTTTAACGGATGTTCAATTTTAATTACGTCGGCGCCAAAATCGGCCAACATAGTTGCTGCCATTGGACCAGCAAAAAGAGTTGCGGCGTCTAGAACTTTTAATCCGTGTAATGCGCTCAAATCATCGACCCATTTCAATTGTGCGACGAGCAGCTTTAGCAAAAGCTTCATCGATCATTCGCCCGTTTGCATCGAGGGCAACCCCACCACCAGCGGCACTTAATCTGTCCAGTAAATCTTGTGCATTTTCCAGCTCGACTTTGGAAGGTGTAAATACTTCGTTCACAATTAAAATTTGATCAGGGTGGATGCAAGATCTCCCCAGATAACCCCATTCTTTAAATTGCATGGTGGTTCGTCTAAATTCTGCGAGGTCTTTAAAGTCTGCCGAAATTGCTGCCAACGGGGGATTGATGCCGGCCGCAGCACTGGCAAATATGATCATATTACGAGCAAATTGTTTTGTACTTTCAGCTCCGGCTCCGCTAATTCCAAGTTCGGCTGAAAGATCTGCTTCGCCAATTTGTAGTCGCGTAACTCTTGTCGCGCATGCTATTTCGTGGGCATTTAAAATTCCAGTGGCAGTTTCCACTAGCGCAGAGATTTCAATTCTACTTTCTAGGCCACGTTGTTGCTCAAGAGTTGCCAGAAGTGAGGCTAGATTTTCAATTTCGGCAGATGAGGAAACTTTAGTTAAAACAATGCCTTGGCAATTCTTATGAACACTCGCCTCGAGATCTTTAGCTAGTTCCTCAGGCCCTGAATTCACTCTAACCCAGATCTGGGTAGCGGGGTCAACTTGAGCAAAAAATTCAGCTAAATTTTTGCGAGCTAATTCCTTATTTGTTTTGGAAACACCATCTTCTAAATCAATAATTAGTGCGTCGGCTCCACGGTTAACTGACTTGGCTAAACGCTCAGCATTGTCGGCGGGCACATATAAGTAACTTCGAGCGAACATCTCTACTTAGCCTTGCCTGCGAGATGAATTAGCGCGAAAAGTCTACTCATAAAGGTAAGTCTAAAGGGGATCAAGGCAGATGGCCAGCGAGATTGATAATCTAAAGGAATGTCAGCGATCACGCGTAGGATTTAGACAATGAGATTAGATGCCCGCGCCGCTTTACAGTGCCATGAGTATTTGCATAAATCCTTTGCCCCTGCATGTTTTGATTTAACTGATCGCGCGCCGGAATCCGAGATGATGCGCGAACTCAAGCGCCAAGGAGATATTCACGAAGCTCGCGCCCTTGAAAATTTGCTACGTAAAAATTTAGATATTTTGGTGATTAACAAAGAGCAAGGCGAAATTGAAAAAGAGTTAACCACGGCAGAGGCGTTGATAAATTCAACTGCCCAAATCATTGTTGGCGCTTGGATAAGTTCTGTGTGCGAAGAGAAAATCGCCGAACTAACTGGGCGAGCTTCGGCAAATGATCCTGATCGGGTTAGTCGACCAGATTTACTAATTCGAGTAGGCGAAGGTGCTGACGGGAAACCTCGTTGGGCACCGGTTGATATTAAGAGCCATGATCCGATTACAGAGAACAAATCCAGCAAACTTTATCTAGCTTCGTGGGATTCGTTATTGCCAACTGATGGCGTCGAGACAGTCGCGCGGTTAGACCTCGAAGATGCTGCCCAACTTGCGCACTATCACGAGCACTTGCGCACATTAGGGCTGGCAGCAGCTGAAGGATTTGTCGGTGTAATTGGTCGCGATATTGAAACCATTGCGTGGGCAAAACTTTCTGAGACCGCACTTGGCCTGGGCGGAAAAGCAGGCGATGCCGGCACTGATTATTTGTTTAAGTTTGATGTGGCAAAGAAAATTGTGGCAGCAGCGCAAGCTCGCCAGAAAGACCCATCACTTCCACCCGCCGCTTACTCAGCGCTGGAAAGTGATGCCAAATTTGGTTGCGGTGCATGCACTTTCCAGATTGTTTGCGAGCGCGAACTTAAGAACCACGATGGTGGCGCTGGCCACGTAACACTGTTGGCTGGTGTAACTAAGAATGTGCAATCTAAATATTTCCCAGATATAACAAGTATTCGCGATTTAGCCGCAGTAGCTGGACTTCCAAAACCTGCCGAAAAGCACCAAGTGCAGGCTCAAGCCAAAGTCCTTGATAAGGCGATCTTGCTTGATCCCGATAAGGATTTCTTAATTCCCGAATTTGATATTGAAATCGATATCGACCTTGAAAACAGTCTGGCGGCATTTCAAGATAGCGGTTTAACTGAAGTAGAGGGCAAAGATCGGGTTTATCTATATGGCTTTGGCATCCACGATCGCACCTTGAACAAGGATTGGCATAGCGCGAAATTTGATTCATTCGCAGATTACTCAAATACCGAAGATGGCGAGTATCAATTACTGCTAAAGATGTGGAATTTCCTAAAAGAACACGTCGCACAAGCCGAAGCTGCCGGAAAATCTATTGGCATCTTCCACTACAGCAGTCACGAAAAAACTTGGTGGCGTAACTTTGCGCGAAATCACGAGAGTAAAGCCGGGGTTCCAACTCTTGAAGAAGTTGATGAATTCACGGGTGACTACTTTGTTGACTTACTCGATTATTCAAAACAAGTTGCGCTGGGAACAACGGGTTATGGAATTAAAAAGTTAGCCCCTAAAGCTGGCTTCAATTGGAAGGTGCAAGATCCAGGTGGTGCGCTCTCGCTCTTGAAATACAAAGATGCAGTTGATCCGAATAAGTCACGAGATGAGCAACAAGAAGCCATTGCTTGGCTGTATTCCTATAACCTCGATGACGTACGTGCTACTTTTGCAGTTCGCCATTACCTACGTAACTTAACTTTTTAGCACTGCCTGTGCGATTTTAAAATCACGCTCGAAGACCATCAGTGCTGGACCATCGTAAGTTTGGGTCAGATTAACCCGAATATCAGCAGCAATAAGTTTCTGTTTTAGCATCTCGGCTTCGATGTAATTCTTTGGTGTAGGTAACGCGACTAATAGCCCATATTGATCTTTCTTGCCTGCCTGATCTGGCGTAGCAATAAATTTCTTGTCTTTATTGCGATTTCCAAAAGCCCATTTCAAAAGTAGCGCCAAAAAAGCCAGTGCGAAAAAGCCCCCAAATGATGAGAGAAAGAGCCCGTTATTGATTCCACCAAGCATGTAGAAAGGATATTAGACCTGATAATTTTCTGCAGGACGAGTAATCTGCGCAGATGAGTTCATATCTTTCAGCCCACGAAACCAT